>JALFLM010000031.1 GCA_022774705.1 Lachnospiraceae bacterium
GCGCCCAAAACTGAGAAAAAGGGAAAATGACAGGGAATATATCGTTAAAACCTGCCTGTATATCTCTTCCCTGACCCTATTCCAGAACATTTATTCGGTATATATTTAATTATCAAGGTGCACAAGCGTTGAAAATAACTCGTTTGACGCTTCCATCATTTGATAAACTAAAGTCAATTTTGATAAAACAGACAATTTTTGGAGGAATGTAAATGAAAAAATACGTGATCAGACGTCTGCTGCAGCTGATTCCCATACTGCTGGTAATTACTTTTTTATCATTTGGTATGATGCGTCTGGCAGGCAGCGACGCCGTTATGCAGAAGATGGAAAATACCGGCATGATCGTTTCCCAGGAGGTAATCGACAATGCCCGGGCTGAGCTGGGTCTGGATAAGCCATTTCTGACGCAGTATTTTGTATGGCTGGGCAATCTGCTGAGAGGTGATATGGGTACCAGCTACATATCCGGTAAGGAGGTGTTCCCCACGTTCATATCGAAACTGCCGGCCACACTGCTTCTTACAGTTGTTTCCATTCTGCTTACCATTGTAATTTCCATTCCCCTTGGAGTTCTGGCGGCAGTGAAACAGAACCGTGCGACAGATTTTCTGATTCGTTTCTGCAGCTTTCTGGGCAACAGTATGCCGAACTTCTTTGTGGCTCTGCTTCTGATGTATTTCTTCGCAATCCGTCTGGGCTGGTTTCCGGTTATTACCACAGGTATCAGCCTTTCCAGTGTAGCTCTTCCCGCTTTTACCCTTGCTATTGCCATGTCTGCCAAATATCTCCGTCAGGTACGCGCTACGGTACTGGATGAGCTGAGCAAGGACTATGTGGTGGGAGCAAAAGCAAGAGGCGTACGCTTTTCTGTTACCTTGTTTAAAAGTGTGCTTCGTGCTTCTCTTGTAACAATCATCACGCTGCTGACACTTTCCATCGGCAGTCTGCTGGGCGGCACTGCCATTGTAGAATCCATCTTCTTATGGGATGGTGTTGGAAAACTGGCGGTTGATGCCATCAACATGAGAGATTATCCCATGATTCAGGCCTACGTGATGTGGATGGCTATTATATACGTCTGTGTCAATCTGATCACAGACCTTTCCTATCGGGTACTTGACCCGAGAATTCGTCTGGGAGGTGAGGAAGCATGAGTACAGGAAACATGAGTGAAGGAAACATGAATGAAAGAAACATGAATGGAGCAAGAAAGGAGCCCACAGTTCGCGTACAGAAAATCAAAAAGAATCATGCGAAAACCCGTCTCGTGATCTTCCTTCTTATGGCAGCGGCTCTGCTGCTGGTGGTTATTTTTGCCGAGCAGCTCTGCCCCTATGATCCCAATGCACAGAATACATCGATGGCTCTTCAGCCGCCCGGCGCGGCACATCCGGCGGGTACGGACCGGTTTGGCAGAGATATGCTTTCACGTATTCTTGTGGGTCTTCAGACCAGTATCGCATCGACTCTGACGCTGGTTGTCATCATAACACTGGCAGGAACGGTTGTTGGTGTGATCTGCGGCTATTACGGCGGTGTGATTGACTCTGTAGTTATGAGAATTTCCGATGTCTGTCTGGCATTTCCGGGTCTGGTGTTTGCCATGGCTATTGCCGCACTGCTCAACGGCGGACTTACCAGCGCTGTTTTTGCCCTGGCAGTAATCAGCTGGCCGAAATACGCCCGGATTGCAAGAAGCCAGACGCTGGCACAGAAAAATTCCAATTATATTTCGGCTGCGCGGCTTGCGGGAGGCAGTTCCCTGCAGATTATCGTAAAGCACATTTTCCCCAACAGCATCGGGCCGATTCTTGTTACATCCATGCTGGATATCGGTACCATGCTGATGGAACTGGCAGGATTATCCTTCCTGGGACTGGGGGCGCAGCCGCCTACGGCAGAACTGGGCAACATGATGAGCGGCGGCAGAAGTATGCTGCAGACCTATCCCTGGGTCATCATCGGTCCCGGTATTGCTATTTTTATCGCAGTAGTGATCTTTAATTTACTGGGGGATACGGTTCGGGATTATCTGGATCCCCGCAATAGCCGAAGTAGATAGAATCCGGTAGATTATGGAGATATATTTTCAATGAAAGGAATGAAGGAAATGAAAACAAAAAGATTAATGGCATTACTGCTGACAGCATGTCTGGCTGTTGGTACTCTGGCAGGCTGTTCTTCAGGCAGCAGCTCGGGAGGTAATGAATCAGCAGCTGTCAAAGAGAATTCTGAGAAGAAGACATTTGTATTTGGTGATACGACTTTTAATCCGGAAAATGAGGAACCGGACGTAAATCCGCACAATACATACGCCGGCTGGGCCTGCATCCGTTACGGTGTGGGTGAGACTCTGTTCCATTATTCCGATTCCATGGAGATTGAACCCTGGCTTGCCAAAAGCTTTGAAAATGTTGACGATCTGACCTGGAAGATCACGCTGCAGGATGGCGTGAAATTTACCAGCGGCCGTGTGATGGACGGTGAAGCGGTAAAAGAATGTCTGGAGCATCTGGTGGAAGTTCACGAACGTGCAAAGGGCGATCTGATGATCGATTCCATCACAGCAGACGGACAGACAGTTACCATCAAGACAACAGAGCCGAAGCCCACTCTGCTGAACTACCTGAGCGATCCCTATGGATGTATCATTGATATGCAGGCAGGTATTTCAGACGACGGTATTGTAGCAGGCACCGGCCCCTACAAGGCAGTATCTCTGGTAAGCGGTGAGAAACTGGAACTGGTTAAGAACGAGGATTACTGGAACGGAGATCCCGGCTTTGATGAGATTACAGTACGTACCATCTCTGACGGGGATACGCTGACCATGGCTCTTCAGTCAGGCGAAATTGACGGTGCATACGGTATGCCCTATGCAAGCTATCCCTTATTCGATAATGACAATTATACCTTCTCAAGCTGTGCAACAAGCCGTGCTTTCTTTGCTCATATGAACTTTGAAAGCCCTGTTATCCAGGATGTGGCTGTTCGTAAAGCAATTGCCATGGGCATTGATAAAGACGGATTTGTTAATACGCTGTTAAACGGCAACGGCTATGCTGCAATCGGTACGTATCCCGACAGTTTTACATTCGGCGGCGATGCGGTTACAGCTGAAAAATATGATCCCGAAGGCGCAAAAAAAGTGCTGGAGGATGCAGGCTGGGTTGATTCCGATGGTGACGGCATCCGCGAAAAAGACGGACAGAAGCTTGCAATCCGCTGGCTGACATATCCCAGCCGTCAGGAGCTGCCTTTGCTGGCTGAATCCGTACAGGCAACTTTGAAGGATATCGGTATTGCGGTTACAATCAACAGCACTGCTGACCACAACAGTATCCGTATCGATCCCACAGCATGGGATGTATATGCAAGTGCCATGGTTACAGCGCCCACAGGAGATCCTGAATACTTCTTCACCACTCACTGTCTCGACAGTTCTTCAGCCAATAACGGTCATTATCACAGTGACAAGCTGGAAGCACTGGAAGCAGAAATGGCGAAAACCTTTGATACGGACCGCCGCGGTGAACTGGCAGTTGAAATGCAGCAGACCATTCTGGACGATTATGCATTTATCTTCTGCTCTCACCTGAAGATGAGCATGATCAGCAAATCCTCCGTAACCGGTCTGACCGCTCATCCCTGTGATTTCTACGAGATTACAGCTGATCTGAAACCGGCTGAATAAACGGCTTTTCCGGCCGAAGGGAGGAAATACAGATGGAAGAATTGTTAAGCTATGAGTCCGTGGAAATCTGCTTCAACGGCCGGGCAGTCACACATGATGTTAATTTTACGCTGAAACCCGGAGAAATCCTGGGAATCGTGGGCGAATCAGGCAGCGGGAAAAGCACGCTTCTGAAAGCTTCCATGGGACTTCTCGGCAGCAGCGGTATGGTTACAAAGGGCGATATCCGGTTTGATGGAAAAAATCTTCCGGATTTGTCCGAAAAAGAGATGCGGGAAATCCGCGGAGCAAAGATCGGGATGATTTTCCAGGATGCCGGCGCATCTCTGTGCCCCATCCGCACCATCGGAGATCAGATTTTTGAAAGCATGTCTGCTCACGGAAAGATCACGAAGGCTGAAGCAAAGGAAAAAGCACTGGATCTGTTTGAAAAACTGCATTTCAAGGATGGTCAGAGAATCTGGAACAGTTATCCCTTTGAACTGTCGGGCGGTATGAATCAGAGAGCCGGTATTGCCATTGCCATGCTGATGGAACCCCCGGTTCTTCTGGCAGACGAACCCACCAGTGCTCTGGACGTAGCGGTGCAGCGGCAGGTTGTACAGGAGATGCTTCATTTAAGAGACATGTTCGGCACTGCAGTTATACTGGTAACTCATGATATCGGCGTGGTATCCGCCATGGCGGATACCGTACTGGTTCTGAAAGACGGCAATGTTATGGAATACGGTCCTGCCAGACAGGTTCTGGATGCGCCGGAAAGTGAATACACCCGAAAACTCATGGCGGCAGTACCGAAACTGCGCCGGGCATAAACGGATCAGGAAAGCGAAAACGGGGAAACGATGATAAAGGAGAAAAACAGATGGGATTAACGAAACCGATTTTAGAGATTCATAATCTGACAAAAACCTTTGTTACAGAAGGAAAACCTGATTTTACAGCGCTGGATCACGTCAGTTTTCAGCTTTATCCGGGAGAAACTCTTGGTATTGTAGGGGAATCGGGCAGCGGAAAAAGTACGCTGGCCAAAACGATCACCCGCCTGATTGATTCAACGGAAGGAACGGTAACGCTGGATGGCAAGGATATCACCAGAGTAAGCGGAAAAGAACTTCGTGATGTATACAAAGACATTCAGATGGTATTTCAGACACCGGTCAGCTCCTTCGATCCCCGCCGTACTCTGGGTGACGGAATCGGCGAGAGCCTGCGAAACAGAGGCGTATCAAAAAAAGAAACAGAAAAAACAGTTCTGGATCTGCTTGAGAAATGCGGTCTGACTGCCGAATTTGCCGGACGTTATCCCCATGAGGTCAGCGGCGGTCAGTGTCAGCGTGCGGCAATCGCCCGTGCGCTGGCGATTCAGCCGAAGATACTCATCTGTGATGAAGCAACCAGCGCGCTGGATGTAACCGTGCAGCAGCAGATCATGGAGCTTCTGAAAAAGCTGAGAGAAGAAAACAGGATTTCCTATCTGTTTATCTGCCACAATCTGGGTCTGGTACAGTCTTTCTGTGACCGGATCGTGGTGATGTACGAAGGGAAGATCGTAGAAGCCGGAACACCGGATGAGGTCATCATGCACCCGAAATCAGAGTATGCAAAGAAGCTGATTGAATCAGTGTTCTGATACAGGAGATATACATATAAACACATACAGGATACACACAGCAGCGGAGGGCGCATACCCTCCGCTGTTTTATGTGATCATTGAATGGAAACTGTGACCGGCAGTCCGGATTCATCATTTGCATGGATCGTAAGTGTATTACCTTCTCTTGTAATCTCAACATTGTAAATACAGTTTCTAAGCGCATCGAATCGATCATCACCAACAGGTACTTCGTCAGCTCTGTACAGATTCAGTTCGCCGATATTCTGCATGGAAGCAGGATAATCGTCATGAGTTTCCCGGTATTCTGAAGTAAATCCAAACCAGTTCAGCCCGCCATCAGTCTGCCAGGTCGGATCAGCATAATAATAAACGTCATCCAATTTAAGCTGAGTCCATTCATGGGACTGGGTATTATCAGCATTAAGTCCGCCAGTCGAGCACGCAGGAATCTGCAGCTGAACACAAAGATGTGCATAGGCCGGAGCAAAGCTCTGACAGATACCGGAACTTTCCATGATTGCACGATAAGGACTGACATCATCCTGCGAATCCTCTTCAGCAGCATCATAATCATAGATGAGATTCTGACAGAAACGATTGTAGACGGCAATGGCAGACACAGTATCCGAATCCCCGGTACACACGCTGCTGCAGATCAGCTCTTCTACACGTGCTCCGAATTCTTTCAGGATGCTGTTCTGTTCTTCCTCAGATATCAGATATTCAAGCGATACCGTTCCCTGTTGATCTGTAAAGTCCACACTTTCATCTTCAACATCTAAAAATCCGAAACTGACAATACGCTCAGCGCAGGGAAAGCAGGTGCTGATAATAGGGTAGAGCTGTTCATAGTATTTCATACTGCAGGCAAAACCGGCTTCACGATTTAAAATTGCGGAAACCATTTCGTGATACATGATTTCTGTGTCTTCACCGAGATACTCGATGTAAGCTTTGTTGTAAACAGACGGATTCCAGGTGTATGAGACAGGTTTGACAGAAGCAGAATCGTTTGAATTATTGGATTCTTCTTCTGAATTTTCTGAGCCTTCTGTTTCTTCAGAGATGGTGTCACCAACTGTTTCAGATTCATAGACGGCTGAGCTGCTGTTTCTGTCAGGTTCCGGTTTGGTGCCGCAGCCTGCAAAGACAACAATGAAAAGTGCGATTAATAATATCACCGAATGTTTTTTCATGAAATGATCCTCCATTAAATTTAATATGCTGAACGGGCAGATGAAAAGTACTTTTATCATAATCTCTATATTACCACAGAAGCCTTCAAATCCTTGATTTTACTGGGCTTTTCAGACTTACGGTTTTTCTTCAATTTTTCATAAGTCTCTATAAATCTATGTAAATACACCACTTGGTGGTGTAGTAAATGGTGTAGTAAACTTAAGATATTACCACCATATTTGCTGCTTATCCAACAGCAAAATCCCTGTCTTTTTTCATTTCAGGGGATTGGCGAAACTGTGAAATTTTCGCCATCTGCTCCGCAGCGTGTGCGTAGCTTGCATGGGTGTAAACATTGAGTGTGA
>JALFLM010000032.1 GCA_022774705.1 Lachnospiraceae bacterium
AGATTGCCAAGCTGACCAATACCGATGAACTGGATCTTTCCAGCATGGGCGAAAAGAAAGTAGCCCTTTTCTGCTGTATCCCGGATGCAGATACGTCTTTGAACTATCTGGTAGGCATGATCTACAGCCAGCTTTTCCAGACGCTTTATTACATGGCAGACCGTGTGCATGGCGGTGCCCTCCCGGTTCCGGTCAACTGCATTATGGATGAGTTTCCAAACGTATCCCTGCCCAATGAGTTTGAGAAGATCCTGGCAACCTGCCGATCCCGTTCCATTTACTGCAGCATCATCATCCAGAACATGAGCCAGCTAAAAGCTCTGTTCAAGGACTCCTGGGAGAGTCTGGTGGGAAACTGCGATGAGTTTTTATATCTGGGCGGCAACGAAAAAGAGACACACAAATATGTATCAGAATTACTGGGAAAAGAAACCATAGACACCAATACCTACGGGCAGACCAAGGGCAAATCCGGCAGCTACTCCACCAACTTCCAGCAGAGCGGAAGGGAACTGTTACAGCCGGATGAAGTCCGCATGCTGGACAACCAGAATGCCCTTCTGTTTATCCGTGGGGAGCGGCCCATACTGGATGCCAAGTATGACCTGATGAAGCATCCCAACATCCGGTATACCGAGGACGGTGGAGCCGGCCCGTTCAACTATGCGAAAGCACCGCTGGCACATGACGATTTTACGTTTGACGAAACAAGATATGACGATTACGAACTGCTTCTGGATGAGGACATCATCGGGGAGCTTTTTTGATGGGAGGAATGCCAATGAATTTACTGAAAAATAAGAAACACACAGAAACCAAGAAAGAGACCGCACTGCTGAAGATGAAGAGAGGGCAGAAGAAACTGTTTGTCCTGTATGCGGTCATGGTGCTGACGATCTGCATCGGGGCAACCTGCGTTTACGCTGCAGGCGATCCGCTGACCGTAGTCAATAACCTGTCCACCTTTATCTTTTCCCTGATCCGAGCCATTGGCCTGATCCTGCTGGGATTTGGTATTGTGCAGGTCGGCCTGTCCTTAAAGAGCCACGATCCAAGCCAGAGGGCAAATGGATTTTTGACACTGGCAGGCGGTATCATCATTACCTTTGCAAAAGAGATCCTGGACCTGATCATGGGATAGGAAGAGAGACTAGAAGGGGAGCCATGCGACAAGCTGGCTCTCCGCTCACTTTTGCAGGATGGGAGGTGAAACTGTTTGAGTGATAACTGGATCGTACAGAATCTAAATTCTGCCTTGCAGACCTGGAGTGACAAGCTGGCTGAGATCTGGACACTGCTGACGCAAAACCCGGAGAATTTCAAGGGCGGTGCGATCTGGAGTGTGATGACGAACATCAACGGTGGACTGAAAGCCATCGGGTACGGCCTGCTGGTTCTGTTCTTTGCAGCGGGGCTTGTGAAAACCTGTGGAAGCTTCACGGATATGAAAAAGCCGGAACACGTCGTGAAAGCCTTTATCCGATTTGCACTGGCACAGGGAGCCGTCATGTCCGGCATGGAGCTTCTGACTGCAATCTTTTCCATAGTGCAGGGCATCGTGACAAACATCATGTCCCACTCCGGGATGGCAGGGGGAACCGTAACGGAACTGCCCTCGGAGATCGTGGACAAGATCGAAGCGGTGGGAATGCTGGAATCCATCCCGTTGTGGATCGTAACCCTATTGGGAAGCCTGCTGATTACGGTATTGTCGTTTGTCATGATTCTGACCGTATATGGAAGAATGTTCAAGCTGTACATGTATACAGCCATCGCACCGATTCCGCTGGCAACCTTTGCCGGGGAGCCGACCCAGTCCGTGGGGAAGAACTTTATCCGTTCTTACGCCGGGGTATGTCTGGAAGGAGCCATCATCGCACTGGCCTGCATCATCTTTTCGGTGTTTGCGGCAAGCCCGCCGGCCATCGGGGACACCAGCCTGTCAGCCGTGACCATTGTCTGGAATTACGTCGGGGAGCTGGTATTTAACCTGCTGGTACTGGTTGGGGCAGTCAAGGCATCCGACCGGATCGTAAAAGAAATCATGGGATTATAGGAGGCAAGAAAATGGAAGAACCAAAGACACTAAGCTATGACTGGCAATATGGCCGGGAGGAATTATTTCTCCAGATAGACGGTTATGGGGAGGATGACAATCTCTATATCGGGCTTTACCACATGGAAGATGGATGCCCGGAAAGTTTTGCAGACCTTACGGTAAATCTGCCTTTTGCTCCACTGAATAATATCAATGAAGCCTATATTGATCACAATTTCAGTAAAGAAAAGCTCCATTTTATAAGGCAGCATAAGCTGGGAAAGATACTGCCGGATACCGCATCCTCCGGTTACTGTATCTTCCAGAAAGTCGCATTTGATCTGAAAAAACTGGCAGAGCTTGATCCGGAAGGAACCAAAGCATTTATGGAAAGACATGGTATCCAGATAGAGGATGCACCAAAACAGAAACCAAAGAAAAAACAGAGATCACAAAGAGAAAGGTAGAAAATGACATGGAAGTGAAAATGAATAAAGAAATCCGCGACTATCAGGAGGCAATGTTCTGGGGCTTAAGTTTCCGGCAGTGCCTTTTTTCAGTGCTGGCAATTCTGGCAGCCCTTGGGATCTATTTTATTACCAGGAAATACGCCGTAGAACAGGTAACCGGATGGCTGTGTGTGCTTGGGGCGGCTCCCTTTGCAGCCTGTGGCTTTTTCCGTTACCACGGCATGACTGCGGAACAGTTTGTATGGGCAGTCATCAAATCCGAACTGCTGTACCCGAAACGGCTGGTATTCAAATCGGAGAACCTGTACTTTTCCTGCATGGAAGAAAGCCTGCAGCTAGGTGAAAAGATGATGGGAAACGGAGCGGAGCTTCTGGAGAAGAAGCGGACGAAACAGAAGAAACCAAAGAAACTAAGAGGAAGGGGTGATGCCTTTGATTAAAACCCTGAATCAGACACTGAAACAGGACAAAGAAAAATTCAAAGTACCGAAGTCTGTCCAGCAGGCCATCCCGATCCGTAAGATCTGGCCAGATGGGATTTTCCAGGTGGAGAGCAAGTATTCCCGTACATTCCGGTTTACGGATATCAACTATTCCATTGCCAGCAAAGCGGACAAGACGGAAATGTTTCTGGATTACTCGGAACTTTTAAATGCACTGGATTCCGGCTGTACGGCGAAGATCACCCTGAACAACCGCAAGATCAACAAGGAAGAATTTGAGCAGTCCCTGCTGATTCCAATGAAAGGGGATGGGCTGGATGAATACAGGAAGGAATACAACGATATGCTCCTTTCCAAAATCTCCGGTACCAACAACAGTATCTACCAGGAACGTTATCTGACTGTCAGCGTCCACAAGAAGAATATCGATGAAGCCAGGACATACTTCGCCCGTGTGGGAACGGATATCATCACCCATCTGGCCAAGCTGTCCTCCATCGGGGAAGAGCTGGATGCGGAACAGAGGCTCCAGATCTTCCGGGACTTTTTCAAGGCAGACGTTCCGCAGAGCTTTCCGTTTGATATGAAAGCCTTTGCGAAAAAGGGACACAGCTTCAAGGACTGGATCTGCCCGGACACGATGGAGTTCCACAACGACCATTTCAAGCTGGGTGAGCAGTACGGCAGAGTCCTTTTTATGGAAGATTACGCCAGCTATGTAAAGGATGAGATGATCTCCGAACTGTGCAGCCTTGGCAGGAACCTGATGCTGTCCATTGACATTATTCCGGTGCCTACAGATGAAGCGGTGCGTGAGATCCAGAACCGACTGCTGGGTGTAGAGACCAACGTGACGAACTGGCAGAGACGCCAAAATGCAAACAATAACTTTTCTGCTGTGGTTCCCTATGACATGGAGCTGCAGAGAAAAGAAACCAAGGAGATGCTGGACGATCTGACCACCAGGGACCAGAGGATGATGTTCGGTATCCTGACAATGGTACATATGGCAGACAGCAAGAAACAACTGGATTCCGACACGGAAACCCTGTATTCCATTGCAAGAAAGCACCTCTGCCAGATGGCAACTCTGAAATGGCAACAGGCCGATGGGCTGAATACTGTCCTGCCGTATGGCCTGCGGAAGATCGATGCGGTGCGTACCCTTACCACAGAATCCACTGCCGTCCTGATTCCGTTTCATACGCAGGAGATCATGCAGCCGGGCGGCATCTACTATGGGCAGAATGCCGTCAGCAAAAATATGCTGGTGGCAGACCGAAGGAAGCTGTTAAATGGAAACTCGTTCCGACTGGGAGTCAGTGGTTCAGGAAAGAGCTTCTCGGCAAAGGAAGAGATCGTAGACCTTGCCCTTTCCACAGAAGATGACATTCTCATCCTTGATCCAGAGTCGGAGTTTACTTCTCTGGTGGAAGCCTTAAACGGAGAGGTCATCCAGATCTCGGCAACCTCCGATACCCATCTGAATGCACTGGATATGGACTCTGCCTATGGCAATGACCGTAATCCTCTGATTGAAAAGTCGGAATTTATCCTGTCCCTGTTTGAGCAGCTTGTAGGAGCCGGAAACCTTTCGGCAAAGGAAAAATCCATCCTCGACCGCTGCACCGCAGATGTGTACCGGGATTATATGAGGGGCGGATACCAAGGGCAAGTGCCGACCTTAAAAGACCTGTACCGACAGCTCATGCTCCAGCCGGAGGAAGAAGCCAGAGGGCTGGCATTGTCTTCGGAATTGTTTATCAATGGCAGTCTGAACACCTTTGCCCAGGAAACCAATGTCAATACGAAGAGCCGTATCATCGACTATGACATCCGGGAGCTGGGCGAACAGTTGATGCCCCTTGGCATGCTGGTCACACTGGATTCGATTTTCAACCGTGTGATCCAGAACTGGAAGAAGGGAAAAACGACATGGATCTTTGCGGATGAGTTTTATCTGCTGTTCCGCTACGAATACAGTGCGGACTTTTTCTACCGTCTGTACAAGCGTATCCGTAAGTATTCCGGTTTTGTAACTGGGCTTACCCAGAACGTAGAGGAACTTCTGAAATCCGATACCGCCCGCCTGATGCTGGCAAACAGTGAGTTCCTGATCCTTTTGAATCAGGCCACTACCGACCGGGATGAGCTTGCGGCACTTCTGAATATTTCAGACAACCAGTTATCCTACATCACCAATGTGGGTGCCGGCCACGGCCTGATCCGCTGCTCTGGAAATCTGGTGCCATTTGAAAATTCGTTCCCAAGAAACACCAAGCTGTACCGTCTGATGACGACCAAGCCGGGCGAAGCGTAAGAGCAGTACAGACCGGGACTGGAGGTGAGAGATGAAGGATATCAAAACCAAAGAAGTTACAACAAAACCAAAGACCAAAAATCCTGCCTCCAGAATCCCCAAGGAGCTGATGCGGACGGCCATACTGGAGAGCAAGGAAAAATCCCAGACCATCGCAAATGCCAGGGATAATGATATGGGAGAACAGTCCCCATCAGAATATGCCAGTGGGAAAGTCTCATCCGCAGAGGAATGGGCTGCCAGAAAGACTGGCAGAACCGTAACCAGAGCTGGAAAGACAGCAGCACAGGCTTCCTACGAGAAGATCAAAACAAGAGCCGCGGGCAAAAAAGAAGCACAAGAAAAAGCGGAGAAAGAAGCTTCCAGAGGAACCGGGGACACACAGGCTCCTGATCAGGCCAGCCGGGAAGCACCGAAGCAGAAGAGTCGGGAACAGGCGGTATCCCGTGTGAGGATCAAAGAACGGGAAAACCAGGAAGTCCAGATCCAGAAAGCACAGCGGCAAAAGGCGATTTCAGATGCTGTCAAAACGAAAGAACAGAAGATCCGGGCAGCCAGGGAGACACCGAGAATCCAGAATGGGCAGGAGCTACCAGAAACGAAGCGGTTCTCCATCCGAGAACAGAGCCAGAAAGCGGCAGCAACAGATACCGCAAGGCAGAATGCCATTCGTCAGAAACAGCCGGAAACCATCTGGATCAAGGAGAAGCCAAGGAAGCCGCCGGAGCCGAAAACCATGCAGAAGCGTACTATCAAGACGGCTCCCCAGTCTGCGAAGATCAGCGCCCAGCCAGAGCAGAAGCTCCGAGTGGCCAGCTCCAATGCTCTGACAGCCCGGATGCAGAATCAGATGGAACGATGGGCTGCGAAACAGGCGGCAAAGAAAGCAGCCTTGCAGACTTCCGATGGAGTCCGCCGGATACAGAAAACGGCAAGGGCAGGGGAGAATACCTTCAAGGCAGCCAAAGCCGCCGTGGAAGCGGCAGCGAAAACCGTACAATCCATGATGGCTGCTCTGGGAGCCGCCGGAGCGGTCATGGTTCTGCTTCTGGTTATCATAGTCGGAATCATAGGAGGTGCGGCATTCTCTGGAACTTCGGAGAGCAACGAAGCACTTAGCCAGGAAGTCCTTTCCTATACGTCAACCATCCAGAAATATGCCAACCAGTATGGAATCTCCGAATACGTCTCGGTGATACAGGCAATCATGATGCAGGAATCCGGTGGCCGGGGGACAGATCCCATGCAGAGCAGTGAGTGCCCATACAACACCCGGTACTCCAACAGCCCAAATGCAATCCAGGATGCAGACTACTCCATACAGGTGGGAATCCAATATTATGCGGACTGCCTGAAAGAAGCCGGATGCACCAGCCCACAGGATATGGACAAGCTGAAGCTGTCCCTGCAAGGGTATAACTACGGCAACGGATACATAACGTGGGCGCTTCGAAACTACGGGGGCTACAGTGCAGAAAATGCCCTGCAGTTTTCCAACGAGCAGGCGGCTTCGCATGGCTGGAGTGCCTATGGAGATCCAGAATACGTCCCTCATGTCCTGCGGTATTATTCCAGCGGCGGATTGTTTGCCGGCCTGTTTGGAGGCAACGGCCAGATCGTATCCGTGGCACTTACCCAGCTTGGAAATGAAGGTGGCCAGAAGTTCTGGTCGTGGTATGGCTTTGACAGCCATGTAGCATGGTGTGCCTGCTTTGCCAGCTGGTGTGGGGATCAGGCTGGACTGATCGAGAGCGGCAAGATGCCGAAGTTTTCCATGTGCGATGATGGAATTGCATGGTTCCAGAGCAAGGGAAAATGGAAGAGCCGGGGATACTCGCCAGCACCCGGAACCCTGATCTTTTTTGACTGGAACGGGGACGGAACCTCAGATCATGTGGGAATCGTGGAGAAAACCGAGGGAAATGTCATTTATACAGTAGAAGGAAACACCAGCAATATGGTTGCCCAGAGAAGTTATAATATAAATGACAATACAATTATGGGTTATGGACTGATTAATTGATAGCCATATTATAAGATTTCTTTGCTTAAAACCAAATTTCCAGGCAAAGCATTATTATATGCCTGCCTGGAAAAGGGGAGATATCTATATAAATCTGTTATAACAGAATTGTTGTTAGGCGATGCCGTTTAAAAAATTGGGTACCCGGAGGTTTAAACGGCATCTTTTGAACTTGCAGGGATAAGAATAAAATAATAATGTGGTAAAAATATGGTGAAATGAAAAAAATTTAATTTGCAGGCTATTTTAGAGTTTCCGATATTCAGATGGCGATACATGAAATATTTCTTTAAAGGCAATAGAAAATTTACTTTGGCTTTCGTATCCAACACATTTGGCAATCTGGGAGACACTGTCATCTGTATCCTTAAGTAATCTGGCAGCTTCTTTCAATCTATGTTCTTTCATATGTGCGGCAATGGAATCACCATATACTGCCTTGAATACCTCTTTTAACGTTGAGGTATTGACAAGAAACTGTTTGGATAATTGTTCGATTGTGATTCGTTCTCCAAGGTTCTGCATCATATATTCATGTATTTTTTTGATCAGTTCCGTTTGCTCGGACGAATAGGAGGAAGGTGTTTTTGCATGGGAATCAGGGAGCGTGCTTAGGTATAAAAAAAGTTCCAGAACTTTTAATTTGCATATATCGTTCTGGATCTTAGAAGATATTTTATCAATACCGAAAAAAAGATGTCCGATCTGCTCATTTCCTGAAAAGACAGAGAAATTTTTATCATAGCAAAGATTAGTAATCCAGGACAGATCAGAAATACCTTTTTTTAATGGATATTCGGAAAGGGTATGTTCCAGATATTCAGGAGCTACGAACAGGGAGATACCTTTGTAGTAACCTAAAGGAAAGTAAAGAGTAGAGTGTACACAGTTATCCATACGATGAACAGACAGATCCCCGCTGCCAAGGTAGATATGGCTGGAATGATCAAGTTCCCATTCTAAACGTCCATGCTGGCAAAAATCAATCTGGATCAGAGATTCATATGCCGGATGATATCCGGAAAGACTGTTTGCCCGGAAAGTAAAAAAAGTCATAAAACATCCGGGGAAGAGTGGAAGAATGGTTGCTTTTCCAGTGCCATTTATTTTGGTTTGAAAATTCATTTTTTGTGGAAAGATATCTGTATTCAAAGATGTTTTTCCTAAAATTTTTATATTTCCATATGGAATATCCTGTAATTCCTGTGAAATTAAATTCTGATCATATACAGCCATAAATTGAAACCTCTTTTCTTTAGCGTGTATTGGATGGACAGGTTATTTCAAGTGTTTTTTCAATACTCAGATGCAGCAGGCGGCTCTGTTCTGTATCGGATGCTTTATAGCAGACTTCCTTTCCATTTCGCCGGCTGGTTACAAGACCGTTTGATTTTAAAAGACGCAGATGATGAGATACCGCCGGGCTTGTCATACCCATCAATGTAGAAATATTGAGGACACATTCTTCACAGTGACATAGCAGCCAGAAGATACGTAAACGGCTGGTGTCTCCGAGAAGTTTAAAGATATCGGCAGCAGCTCCAAAGTTTTCTGCATTAGAAAGCTGAGGAAGAAGTTCTTCCACATTTTTTTCCTCATGGTTATGAGGTAAATGAAATTCAGATGTCATAATCAGGCTCCTTTTCTTTTGAGATTGTTCCATTTGGAAGATGTTTGGTTCTGTTTGGAAGAAGAAAACCAAAGTGTGTTGACACTCCTTTATGATGCGATTATACTACAGCCATAACAAATAAACAAGTGCTTAATGCTTGAACAAAAGAAAGGAGTTTTCTATTTATGAAGAAAACATATAAGATTGAAGTAGACTGTGCAAACTGTGCAAACCTGATGGAAGATGCAGCAAAGAAAACTGCCGGAGTTGCAAATGCAACGGTTAATTTTATGACACAGAAAATGATCGTAGAATTTGAAGAAGGTCAGGAACCGAAAACAGTTATGGCAAGTGTTGTGAAAGCCTGCAAAAAAGTAGAACCTGACTGTGAAGTGTTTATCTGATAGACAAAAGTTTCCCTTGTTCCTGAAAATTAATAAAGACTATAAAACCAAATCGCCCCGGAATAGGATATATTTTGGGGCGTATATTTCAAATAATATATGAAAAAATAATCATATGTTCAATAAAAAGGTGGGACAACATTATGACAAAAAAACAGAAAACTATGCTGATCAGAATTTTAATAGCTACAGCAATGTTAATCGGACTTTCATTGGCCCCGATTAGTGGCTTGCCGAGGATGGCACTTTATATGGCCACATATCTGATCATTGGATATGACATTTTAAGAAAAGCGATAAAAGGAATCATTAATGGACAGATCTTTGATGAAAATTTTCTGATGGCAGTGGCAACGGTAGGTGCGATCGCACTGGCTATTTATGAAAAAAGCGGTGATTATAATGAAGCGATTGCTGTTATGTTATTTTATCAGATCGGTGAATTGTTTCAGAGCTATGCCGTTGGAAAAAGCCGTCGCAACATCAGTGCGCTGATGGATATCCGTCCGGATTATGCGAATATTGAAAAAGACGGAAAACTGGAAAAAGTAGATCCGGATGAAGTGGAAATTGGCAGTATTATTGTTGTCCAGCCGGGCGAAAAAGTTCCGCTGGATGGAATCATAACAGAGGGAAACTCTTCACTGAATACCAGTGCCCTGACGGGTGAAAGCCTCCCAAGAGAAGCAAATATCGGAGATGAAGTGATCAGTGGATGTATCAATATGACGGGTGTCCTTAAGATTCGAACAACAAAAGAGTTTGGAGAATCTACCGTATCAAAGATTCTGGAGCTTGTAGAAAATTCCAGTTCCAGAAAATCAAAATCAGAAGATTTTATTTCAAAATTTGCAAAGGTATATACCCCTGCAGTTTGTATCGCAGCACTGGCACTGGCAATTTTACCGCCGGTTGTTCGAAGTCTGTTCATGGGACTTCCGGCACAATGGGGTTCCTGGATTTACAGAGCATTAACCTTCCTTGTAATTAGCTGTCCATGTGCGCTTGTAATCAGCATTCCGTTAAGTTTCTTTGCCGGAATTGGTGGTGCAAGCCATGAAGGAATCCTGGTAAAAGGTTCTAATTATCTGGAAACTCTGTCAAAAACAAAGGTTGTAGTATTTGATAAGACAGGTACTTTGACACAGGGTGTATTTGAAGTAAACGGCGTTCATCATAACACAATGGAAGAAGCAAAGCTTCTGGAGTATGCAGCACTGGCAGAAAGCTCTTCTTCCCATCCGATCAGTAAGAGTCTGCAGCGCGCATATGGAAAAGAAATTGACAGGAACCGTGTCAGTGATATACAGGAAATCAGCGGTCATGGTATTCTGGCAAAGGTAGATGGAACATCTGTTGCAGCCGGAAACAGCAAATTGATGAAAAAACTGGGTATTTCTTATTCAGACTGCCATAGTGTAGGGACCATAATCCACATTGCAGTAAATGGAAGTTATGCTGGTCACATTGTAATTTCGGATGTGGAAAAACCACATGCAAAAGATGCGATTAAGGCTCTGAAAAAAGCAGGTGTTGAAAAGACAATCATGCTTACCGGAGATGCAAAACGAGTGGCAGATCAGGTGGCTGCAAATCTTGGGGTTGATGAAGTACACAGTGAACTTCTGCCAGGAGACAAAGTTGACGAAGTTGAGAAAATTCTGGAATCCAGAAAAGGAACAAAGGGAAAGGTTGCATTTGTTGGTGATGGCATCAACGATGCTCCGGTACTTTCCAGAGCCGACATAGGAGTTGCAATGGGAGCAATGGGAAGTGATGCTGCCATTGAGGCTGCAGATGTTGTTTTAATGGATGATGATCCGATTAAGATTGCAAAAGCAATCAGAATTTCAAGAAAATGTCTTGGAATCGTATATCAGAACATTGTTTTTGCTTTAGTAGTAAAATTTGCCTGCCTGATTCTTGGCGCATTAGGTATTGCGAATATGTGGTTTGCGATTTTTGCAGATGTGGGAGTAATGGTTCTTGCAATTTTAAATGCAATCAGAACCTTACATGTTAAGAACTTGTAGAATATATTGGATAACTGGGGAATTTCATATTTGAATGAAAATGAACTGTATTCTGTAGCAGAACTGTTTAAAATTTTTGGAAATACTTCACGAATCAGGATTTTACTTGCCCTCCACGAAAAAGAAACATGTGTAAATTGTCTTGCCAAAGAACTGGATATGTCAGAATCATCCGTATCGCACCAGTTAAATATTCTAAAAGCACACCGCTTAATAAAGAGGAGACGGGAAGGAAAACTGATATTTTACAGTCTTGCAGATAAACATGTTCGCCTGATTATTGATACAGGTCTGGAACATATATGTGAATTATAGAATATATGGTGATCCGACAAAGGGAGTGGCAGCGCAGGCTGCCACTTTTTCTGTAAATCCCCATAATTTTCCCATAACTTTTCTTTATACTGTGCCTGCAAAATATTTATGCATTTCAGGAGAATGTAAAATGGCAGAAAATGACAAAATACCGCAGGTACAGGATGATGAAAATGAACTGGAACAAAAGGGAAAGGATGGTGATCTGAATAACGAGATAGAATCAGAAACAGTGCTGTCGGACTTTTTACATGCTATGGGATTTAAAAATACGAAAAAGGAGAAAAAAACTAAAGACAAGCAGGAAGAAGTGCCTAGGGATGGTGAAATGACGGAATCCGTCGAGGAGGAAGAGTCAGAACCAGAACATGAGATAATGGTTGTACCAGAACAACGTACCAGAAGGAGATGGCCGCTGGGGGTATTTGGAGCGATGGCTCTGGGCGGGGCAGCATTGGGCATATACCACAGCCTGCCAATGCTACAGGAGCCAAAGCCACCGGCCCCGGATGTTGTAGCAACTTATAATGATCAGAAGATAACAATAGAAGAACTAAAGAATTTTATTGCTGCAGAAGGTGCAAAAGAAAGAGAGCATATGCTATGTCCAACACATGGTTATGACCATTCAAAGTGTGATGCAACGGAAGAGTGCGAAATACATCCTGTAGATTCATTAGAAGGATATCAGGAAATGGTATCCAAAATGGCTTCGGAACAAATGATTTTAAACTGGGCCAAAGAAAAGGGAATCACTGGCAGGGAAGAAGTTCAGCATAATATGGAAGATCTGTTGAATGATGCAACAGTTGAACAGTATATGTCGCAGCTTCATGAAGAAAATGTATCTCCTGAGTCAATTTCCAAGACAGAAGTTCAGCAGTACTATTCAGAAAATCAGGATAAATTCAAAGGAAAAAGCCTGGATGAGTCAGAAGAAGAAATCAGAAAGACACTTGCTTCTGAAAAAGATGGAAGTTTTTTTGAAACATACTTTGAGGATTTGAAAAAAACATCAGGATTACAGGTGAATTATGACGTATTAGAAGTTAATACACCAACAAAAGAAGAAATCTCTGATTACTATGAGCAGAATAAAGAAAAATATCAAACGTCTGCTTCAGCGGATTACAGCGAAATAAAAATTGCGGACGGAAAGATGGATACTGCTACAGAAGCAGTAAGAAAAATACGTTCCGGAGAAAGTCTCGAAAATATAGCAGGTTCTTTTGGCAAAGATAAGAAGGTATTCAAAAATTCGATAGACCTGTCTTCGGATACAGAACTGGGAAAAACAATTGCCACTATGAAAGAAGGTGAAATCAGCGAACCGATAGAAAATGAAGATGGAAGTATCAGTATCATAAAAGTAAATCAGAAAAAAGAAGGAGGGGTAAAAAAATTATCCGAAGTAACAAAAGAAATTGAAAATATTTTGTTGCAGGAAAATATAGATAAAGAATATACAACAAGAAAAAATGACACTTTATTTGTGGTTCACAGCAGACGTTATACACTGGGTGACTTTTATAAAGAATTTCAGGAATTATCAGAAGAATATCGTTCCAAATTTTCTACTTTTGAGGAGAAAAAGAAACTGGTAGAACAGATGATTGCCAAAGAATTGTTATTGGAAAAAAGCACTGATGGTGCGGATGATGGAGAAAACAGCCACAGTTTTGAAGAACTGCAGGTTCAGTATCTTTATCAGGTGATGCACCAGGAAACAGTAGATACAAATCTAGATGAACCTACAGAGGAAGAAATCAAACAGTATTACGAAGAGAATAAAGAATCTCTGGTGACACCGGCCTCTGTAGAGCTGAGTCTGATCTGGATCAGTCAGGGAGAAAATGGCGAAAAGAAAGAGCAGGCAAAGGCTTCTGCCGAAGAAGCATATGGGTTATTAAAAGAAGGGAAAGATTTTGCTGAAGTAGCAAAACAATATTCTGAAGATACTTCAGCTGAGAATGGTGGACAGATAACGGGGCAAATCTACAAAAATCATTTGGCTGAACCACTTGCTGAAGCAGTGTTTTCTTTAAATGAAAATGAATTCAGTAATGTGATCGAATACCAGAATGCTTTTTATATTTTGTTGGTAAGAAGCAAATCTGCAGAAGAGTTAAAGCCATTAGAGGAACTGTCAGATGCAATAAAAAGTCATTTAAATGAACAGGCACATGATAAGCTCTCGGAAGAGTTATCACAACAGATTCTAAATGATGCGGATCTAAAGATTTATGACAGAACCCTGAAAAAGATGCTAACAGAGACATAGGAGTAATTAATGATGGGAAGAAAAGAAAAAACAATTTTAGTGACAATCATTGCAAATATCATTTTGATTATCCTGAGATTCTTTCTTGCAGATATTTCGGGGAGTATTGGTCTTGCGGCAAATGCATACCATTCTTTCACCGATTTATTTGTAACAAGTGTTGTATTTGCAGGACTTATGATTGCAAGATTCTGTGGAGAAAAAGCAAGAAATATATCAAGAAAAATGGAACATATCCTGGCAATTTTTGTATCAATATTCATTTTTTATATGGGAATTGAGATTTTATCTGATGCACTCAGTGGAGAACAGACAGAATTAAAATATGTTCCGTTTGTTGCAGCCGGAGCTTTTGTAGGTGTTGTGATTAATTATTTTATGGCACGGTACAAGATTTATGTTGGCGAGCAGACCGGATCGGAAAGTCTTAAAGCAGATGGATACCATTCCAAAATGGATATGTATTGTGGGATTGCCGTGTTAGTGGGTGTAATTGGTTCCTTGTTTGGAATGCCGGATCTGGACAAACTGGCAGCTATTGTAGCAATGGTTCTTCTGATGATTTCCGGGTATGAAATTTTAACCGAAAATATTCGGGCATTGATGCACCCGGATGCGGTGGAAGAACATGGACATTATAATCATGGATTTCATGAAAATAAAAAGATGGCAGCAGGTATGTGTGCTGTAATGCTCATCTCATATTTGTTATCTGGAATATATACCGTAAAACTGGATGAGGAAGGTGTAGTCAGAAGATTTGGGAAAATTACCAAGGACGTTTCACCAGGTATTCATTACAGACTACCCAGTCCAATTGAAGAAGTTTCAATTGTAAATACAGGAGAGGTTCAGAGAATTGAAACAGGCATTCAGGAATTGCTTACAGGAGATACCAATCTGGTAAATATAAATTTATCAGTGCATTATCGGATTAATGATGCAACGGCATATTTACTGAATGTGAATAACATAGACACTCTGATACAGTCAGCTGCATCAACAAGCATTCGTCAGATTGTAGGAACCAGTAAAATAGATGATATTTTAACAGATGGTAAAGAACAGATGGAAGCTGCTGCCAGGGATTCACTCAGTCAGACATTGAACAAGAGTGACTCAGGGATCGAGATTGTGAATGTTCAGCTTATCCAAGCTGATCCACCTGAAAGTGTATTATCCAGTTTTCAGGATCTTGCGACTGCAAGGCAGGATAAGAGCATTTACATAAATGAAGCACTGTCTTATAAAAATACGATAGTACCACAGGCAAATGCTGATGCATATAAGATTGTGTCAGAGGCTGAAAGTTATAAAGAAGATAAAATTCAGACAGCCAAAGGAGATGCTGCTTTATTTGCCCAAAAAGAAAATGCGTACTCTAAATCGAAAAAAGTAACAAAGTTCCGTTTATATCTGGAAGCGATGGAAAAAGTACTTCCGGATGCACAGAAACTTCTGCTCGGTGCGGATGTAAATGTGAATAATGCAGAACTTTGGATTGGAAATAATACAAATTCAGGAAACCAGGAGGATAATGCAAATTGAGAAAAATACCTAAACAAGTAGTAATCGGAACAGGGCTTATAGCAATTCTTTTTGTGGCAACTTTAATGGTATATAAAGTGGATGTAACTGAATATGCAGTTGTAACGCAATTCGGAAATCCTGTAAATGTAAATGAAAATCCTGGACTGAAAGTAAAACTTCCAGATCCGGTTCAGTCTGTGCAGAAGCTGGATAAGAGAGTTCAGGTATATCAGACTAATTCCATAGAACTTCTGACATTAGATAAGAAAAGTGTGTCATTAGATTATTATGGAGCATGGAAAATAACAGATCCTGTTTTGTATCTGAAAACGGTGAAAGATCAGATCGGAGCAGAAGCCAGACTTACAGATGTTTTCTCTTCCAGTCTGGGTGTCCAGCTTGGTAAGTACAATCTGGAGCAGCTGGTAAATACCAATGCAGAAGAACTGCAGCTTGATACGGTGATAACAGATGCTGTTACCTATGCCAAAGAAAAAGCAGCAGAATATGGCATTGAAGTTGTGGATGCACAGATTCGTGTATTAAATTTTCCAGAAGCCAACAAGCAGAGTGTTTATGACAGAATGAGTGCTGAACGTGAGCAGATGGCTCAGAAATACAGAGCAGAAGGAAGTGAAGAGGCAGCTAAAATACGTGCTGATGCAGAAAAAGAACAAAAGCTGATTCTTGCGGAGGCATATCAGCAGGAACAGCAGATTAAAGGTGAAGGTGATGCGGAGGCCATTCGGATTTATGGAGAAGCATACCAAAAAGATCCTGAGTTTTATGAATTTATCCGTACACTGGAAACTTATGAGAAAACAATAGATGGTAACACAACACTGATTTTGCCGTCAACAGCAGAGATACTGAAATATTTAAGTGGAAGCACAGATGGGGCGGAAGGAGAGAATGCTGAATGAAAATACCATTAAAAAGAATAAAATCCACCTCAAAAAGTGATGAAACACAAAATCCTGAGAAAAAGAGATTTCGATTCAGATTAAAGAAAATTAAAATGCCGCATGAAAATGAAGTGGTAAAAGATCTTAAGGGTGCATTCGGACATATTAATCCCAAAAAGATAATTGGTATTATGGGGATTTCTATTGTCGCAATCTATTTTCTGACAGGAATTTATATAGTAAATCCAGGTGAACAGGCTGTTGTAAGAAGGTTTGGCAGTATCAGCAGCCAGTCTGTAGGAGAAGGTCTGCATTACAGATTTCCATGGCCAATAGATGAAGTACAGAAAGTCAATGTCTCAGAAGTTCGAAGAGCAGATGTTGGAATGTCACTGCCGGAACATATTCACCAGCCAGATGAAGAACCACAGGCGATTCAGCTTTTAACAGGAGATGAAAATATTATAACGACACAGGCAATTGTTCATTATAAAGTCAGTGATGCAGCAAAATTTCTTTATAATGTAAATGGAAATAATGAACAGCTGGTAAGATACAGTGTCGAGGCAGCACTTGTCAGGCTGATGGCAAATACAGCGGTTGATGATATTTTAAGTACAGAAAAGACTGCTGCACAGAATGAGATACTGAAATTTGCACAGGAAGAATTGAACAGGTATGATACGGGAATTCAGATCACAGCATTTAATATTCAGGAAATTGTACCACCGGATACAGTATCAGCAGCATTTTTGGACGTAACAACTGCAAAAGAAGAAAAAGAAACAGCTATCAATGAAGCAAATGGATATTATAATAGTCTGATTCCTCAGGCCAGAGCGGACGCAAGTGCATTGATATCTAATGCGGAAGCATATAAAGAAGAACAGATTGCAAAAGCAACTGGTGATACTGAGAAGTTTTTAAGTATGCTGACAGAATATAAAAATAATTCAAAAATATATTCGGAAGATACAACGAAATACAGACTTTTACTGGAAACAATGGATAAAATACTTCCACTTGTGAAAATGTATATTGTCGATTCAGCGGATGGAAATGTAGATCTGAAATTATATGATTCTGCATTATCCGGAAATATTTCTGTGACAGAATAAAATAGAGAAACAGTGCATTTGGCAAAAAACGAATTATAAATGCACTGTTTTTCGAGTGTTAATGAATGGGTGTGAAAAATGGAAAAAAGGTTTTTCTTATTATATTTACCAGCCGGAACATCTGCACAAATGATCTGTGTGGAAATCCGAAAAATATATGGTGTGGAATTTGTGGATTTTGAAAAAGAAACGAATATCCTTACGATAGTAGCCTTAAAGAAAAATATGGAAAGAATCATATATGCTTCCGGTATCATTCTTAAAATTCTGAATGACAGGATTACCATGCAAGAATACAGAACGTTAAAGTGAAATAAAAAATATACGGAAGGTGAACTTATGAAACAGTCAAAAAAAATATTAATTGTAGATGACGAGAAAAAAATCACAGAGGTACTTCAGGCTTATCTGGAAAAAGCCGGATATCTGACTGCTGTTGCCTATGATGGAAGAAATGCCATAAAGCTGGCAGAAACAGAGTTACCGGATCTGATCCTGCTTGATTTAATGCTGCCAGATATTATGGGAAAAGAAGTGTGCCAGGTTATCCATCAGAAAAAAGATATTCCGATTATTATGCTTACTGCAAAAGTGGATGAAAGTGACATGATCGCAGGACTGCAATGCGGTGCAGATGACTATATTGTAAAGCCTTTCAGTCCCAGAAATGTTATTGCAAGGGTGGAGGCAGTATTAAGACGGGTGGAAAGAAGCCAGCCGGAAATATTGAAAATTGGAACTGATTATTTAGATGTTAATTTTCAGGCACACAGTATAAAAAAGAATAATGAAGAACTTCATCTTACACCTACGGAATACAATATTTTTGAATTGCTGGTAAAATCACCGGGACGTGCATTCACGAGAGAGCAGATTATTGATTTTGCTTTGAAAGATGAATTTGATGGATATGACAGAAGTGTTGATACTTATATAAAATATCTCAGACAGAAAATTGAACCAGATCCAAAATCACCACAATATATTGTTACGATATATGGTGTTGGATATAAATTTGTACCATAAGGAGCAAAGATGAAAACAATAAAAGGCAGGCTTATATTTTCGTATTCTTTTATTTCCATTGTTATTCTTTTATCTCTGGCGCTATTTTATACAGTTTCCATGGAAAATGTGTTCAGCGGATATGCAAAAGAACAGCTTGATGAAAAAATGCGAACTGTCGTTGAACAAATGAAAGGAGTTTATCAGAAAGACAAACAAAAATACGAAACGACAGGGGTTGAAATTGTTGGAAATGCAGCTTTACAAAATGGCCTTTTGGTACGGCTTCAGACGCTGGATGGTGAATTAGACTGGGATATCCGGACACATAAGGAAGAGGAATGTCAGCTTACACTTCAACATGCAGAAAGTAATATGCACAGCCGTTATATTAAATTTGAAGGTTCCTATCAGGAAAAAGAATATTTGCTTGAATCAGATGGAGTTCAGACCGGAAAACTGACAATCGGATATTATGGACCGTATTCTTATACAGATGGAGAAATCCGACTTTTGGGAACATTAAATCGATTTCTGATTTTACTGTCCGGTATATTCATTTTTGTGGCAGTTATACTTGGTGTTATTATGTCAAAAAAACTGACAAAACCAATCTCTGATGTTACCAGATCTGCGGCTGAGATTTCAAAAGGAAAATTCGGGGTACAGATTCAGGAAAAGAGCTCCATAGATGAAACGCAGAGTTTAATAACTGCAATTAACGAAATGTCTGCCGCTTTGGAAAAAGAAGAAATACAAAAACGTCAGATTTCATCAGATGTGGCTCATGAGCTTCGGACACCATTAACCAACCTGCAGCTGCATCTGGAAGCGATGCTGGATGGAATATGGGAACCGACAACTGAACGATTGGAGAGCTGTTATGAGGAAATTCTGCGACTGATCCATATTGTCCGTCAGCTGCAGGAATTATATGTACTGGAAAATCAAAGAGAACCGCTGCGTTTGGAATCATTTGATTTTAGCAGCTTGTGTGAAAAATTATGCTGGAGCTTTGAACCGAAACTCCAGGAAAAAAATCTGAAACTGACACTATGTACCAGATCGGGAGATATGTTGTGTGGAGACCGTCAGAGAATTCAGCAGTGTATGACAAACCTGGTAGCAAATGCAATCAAATATGCAGAAACCGGAAGCAGTATACGCATTATTTATAAACAGATGACGGATTCAGTCCTGATCCAGGTTCAGAATAAAGGAAATATCATACCGAAAGATGCTTTAGAGCATCTGTTTGAACGGTTTTACCGAGTTGATAAATCCAGAAACACAAAGACTGGAGGAATGGGCATTGGTCTTTCTATCACAAAAGCTATTGTGGAAAGGCATAATGGACGAATATGGGCATCCAGTGATGAAACAAACGGAACTGTTTTTTCTATAGAATTACCGAAATAGCAGTATGAAATTAAAATATGGGGAGATAAAAGGAGCATTGAAAATGAGTGAACGAAAGAAGAGAGGAGAACAAAGACAACCAACAAACAGAAAAGGGAAGAGGAAGCAGAAGTTAAAATTCATTTTATCTATAAGCATCCTGCTGATGATCGTTTTGACCGTGGGATTTGTCGCATATGAGATCGTAACAGATACACAGACAATGGGTTGTAAAACATTTGTCTATGGACAGAATGTATCCCGTCTCACACCAGATCAGGCAACAGAAAAAATAAATACGGCTTTTGAAGATAAAACGGTTTCTTTTTATGAGAATGGAAAGAGTGTTTATACGGTTTCATTAAGAGAACTGGGATATTCGCTTAATACACAGACATTAGAAACAGAACTGTTTAAACTGAAGAAAGAAATATGGAAGAAAAGAACAATATTTGAGCCTAGAGAAGATTGGAAAATTCCATATGAAATTGTCAGGGATGATAACCGATTATCTGAGACACTCTCAGCGGAGCATTTTACAGCAGATACAGAGCGAATCAGTTCTGAAGATGCCTATATAAAATATGACGATACAAGCAAAAAATTTATTATTGTTGATGCAGTGCAGGGCAATCAGATTGATCCAAACCGATTATTGCAGTACACATCCGATTGTATCCAAAGAAATCTGGAAGAGGATTTTTCCAGAAAGGCGATATCTGTAGATATAAATGAAAATACATACAGTCAGGCTGCTGTTACAGCATCATCTGAAGAACTGCTCAGTCGTTTATCAGAACTAAACACGAATATAGAAAAATATAATAATACTTCAATTACTTATCTGTTTGGTGATGTAACAGAAACAATTGATTCTGCAACGATCAATTCCTGGATGGTCATTTCAGGGGACAAAGTTGAAATTGACTCTGATAAAGTCAGAGCGTATATAGAAAGTCTGGCAAGTGAATACAACACAATATATGTGCCAAGATCTTTCTATACATCCAATGGTCAGACTGTAACAATAAGTAATAATGAGTATGGCTTTCGCATTGACCAGGATGCCGAATTCGAACAGCTTTGTGCAGATCTGCAAAGCGGAACAACCATTCAGCGTTCACCAATTTATGAAAAAGAAGGTCTGTCACGAAATGGAACAGATGATCTGAATGGAAGCTATATAGAAGTCAGTCTGGAACAGCAACATCTCTGGCTGTATAAAAACGGAGTACTTGTGACAGACACAGACGTAATCAGCGGACTTCCAACAGAAGATCGTGCAACTTATACGGGTGCTTATGCGATTGCTTATAAAGCAAGTCCATTCACACTGTCCAGTGACATTTATGGATATGAAGTTCCGGTTACATACTGGATGCCATTTGTATATGGACAGGGACTGCATGATGCGGACTGGCAGCCGGAATTTGGAGGAGACGTATATAAAACAAACGGAAGTCATGGATGTATAAATCTGCCGCCTGATCAGGCAGAAGTGATATACAATGCGATTGATGGTGGATATCCGATCATTCTATATTAGGGGGGGAATCAAATATAAAATCAAAGGAACAGGGAGTACCATATTTTTTTCTGATCAATAATATAAAAGTTATCTTGATCTTTTTGGTAGTCTTTAATCATATTATTGCATTTCAGCTTGTAAAAGTGAATCCGGCAGTGCGTCAGTTGTGGTATGCTATCACGGTTTTTCATATGCCAGCTTTCATTTTTGTTTCAGGATTTTTGTCAAAAAGTAAACAAAATGTACTGAAAAATATTCAGAACCTGTTGGTTCCATATATTCTGGGATATAGTTTTACATGGGCAGTCAAGGTATGGCTTGGTTATAACATGGATTATGATATCTTGCGCCCTTCCGGAACCGTTATGTGGTATGTATTGGCACTATTTGTTTACAGACTTATCATAGAGGCTTTTGGAAGAATAAGATTTATTGTTCCACTAAGTATTATATTTTCATTGTGGGCCGGAACAAGAAATGAATTTTCCACATACCTGTCAGCTTCCAGAATAGTTGTGTTTTTTCCGTTTTTTGTAGCTGGATATTTATGGAAAAGCCAATATATCACAGTATTAAGAAACTTCAGGAGAAAATGGATCTTAATGAGTCTGACTCTGATTTTGCTGTATCTGATGACAGCATATATGCTGGGAAATAATCTTCCGGTAGATATATTCAGGGGAAATCATTCCTACAGGGCAAGTAATATCAGTGAGATGGAAGGAATGCTTATTCGGTTATTTACATATTTAGCCTCGTTTTTAATGATAATTTCGTTACTTGCAATTATTCCTGACAGAAATTTGTTTCTTACTTTTATTGGAAGCGGGCGAAGAACAATGGGAATATATTTCTTCCACTATCCGATGCAGATTGCAATGAACAGTTTCCAGATCTTAAAAATACCGCTGTTATTGAATGTGGGAAGTTTATTTCTGATTTCTTTACTGATGGTTTTAATTTTAGGAAGTGTTCCTGTAAATTGGGCATATAATCATGTGCTGAGATTAATCAACATTATGTTTTTTAAAGAAAAGGCATGGTGTACTGACGAATAACTTCTGAAAGAAAATATATATGTGTGATAACGACTATAATATCCTGTTCTATACGGAAAAGGATATGCACATTGAAATCAAAAAACAAATAAAATCATGCTATGTAACCACTGTTTATGAGTGCCTGAAGAAATTGAGTTTATTTCATTTCGATATTATAGTAATTGGCAGTACTGATTCTCTGGATCTTACCGCAGAAATAATTTCAACAATAAGAATAATCACATATACGCCAGTTATTGCTTTAACAGAAAATCCGTTGCGGCATAAAAAGACTCTTATACATGCAGGTGCAGATTCTGTATTTGATATTAATATTGGAAAAGAAGAATTAGAACTGCATATTTTTTCGTTAACTCGAAGATATTTAGAATGGGCAAGAAAAGCAGAAGATAAGAAAAAAGAATTAAACATCAGAGAAGGAAAATTGTTAATATCCAGAGAGTTACATAAGACATATTGGAACCAAACCGAATTGAATCTCAATAAAAAAGAATATGATTTTCTCTACCTGCTTGCGTCATCGCCTAGGAGAATTTATACATTTGAACAGATCTACCAGATTGTCTGGAAAGATTATCCTGTTGGTGATATAAAAAATATTATTTGGTGTCTGGTTAAAAGATTGAGAAAAAAGCTGAATACCATTGAAGATGGTGCCGGAAACTGCATTGTCAGTGTGCGAGAGGTAGGATACAAATTTGAATTGAATAATGAAAATGAAAAACAGTAAGGCGAATGATCCGTAAAAAGATTGTTCGTCTTATTTTTATTTATTCTGGAAAGAAGGTGATAAAAACTGACCGTCAATTGACAGTTTTCTGACCGTTAGCTGACAGGTACATCCGATACACTGTGCCTTTGTAAAGATATGATTACAAAGGAGATCCGTGTTTGCAGGGAAACAGCAGAGATGCCGGGCATTCCTGTAGACAGGAAGAACGAGCCAGATCACCGCCACACTCCGATTTGATTTCACAAAAATTCAGGTCGGAGGAAAAGATAAGTGGCTTATAACAAAGCAAAAGAAGAATATAGATGGAACCAGTGGAAAGCAGAGGAAGAGAAGATCCTGCGTGAACAGGGCGTGGATGAAGTGACGATCCAGAAGCTCCGTGAGTATGACTGGGATGATTTCAAGGCAGAGCGGAGATTCCGGGAACATCAGACCTCGCTTCTGGACTGCATGGAACTGCTTCTGGAAGAAAAAGAAACCGAAGAGTCCCAGCCAGAGAGCGTGGAAGCCCTGCTGGATACCGTGGAGAATGAAGATCTGCTTCAGATTCTGCTATCAACTGACAAGAAAACCCTTCAGATGGTTGTCATGAAGATGATGGGATATGCACCAAAAGAGATTAGTCATCATATGGAACTGCCGGAGCAGACGGTTTATACAAGATTGCGGAGATTACGGGGAAAGATCAAAAAGTCCATGAAATTTGAATAAAACAAAAGGGGTTCATCGGCTGACTATTAGAACGAACAGACAGGAGGATTGATACGATGGATGAAAAAGAAGCATCTGGAATGCAGGAAGAAATGATGACAGTGCTGGTAGTTGAGCCTATGAAAGAACCCTATGTCAAGAACATTCCGAATGCGCTGGAGGATCTGCAGCAGGCAGTAGGCGGTGACATTGAAATGACCTATCCATTCGAGGACGAGGTTGGAATCCTTTTAAATGGAAACGGGAAATTTGAAGGATTGCCCCTGAATCGGGCGTTATATGATGATCATGGACAGGTCTATGATGCGATAGCCGGGACTTTCCTTGTAGTAGGGCTGACAGAAGATGATTTTACTTCACTGACACCGGAGCAGATTGAAAAATTTAAAGAAAAATATCAGTCACCGGAAATTTTTACTTTGTTTAACGGGGAACTTCATGTGATGAAGATGCCGCAGCAGGAACAAAAAGAACAGAAGGAAAGCAGGAAGAACGATGCACAACAGAAAAATCCGGCAAAGAAGAAAAACAGATCCGGGGATGCAAGATAAAAAATTTTCTGTAGACTGAATAAAAAAATATACTGCCATCGGCTAGTAAGCAGAGGGACATCCCTCGGCTGTTCTTTGGCAAGTGAATATCGGCACTACAGGTACGTTCCCAACCGTAGAAGCGTGACAGCATGAGCGCCATGATTAAGTGAAGGGTAAAGATTCTTAGACTTGGAGCGAGGAAGCATAGCTGTGAATAAGGCGGTGGCAGCCTTTCGCCAGGATCACGGACGGGGGATAATGATACACGTTACCAGCCAAAGAGCGGAAGATGGACTCCGGGTTGTAATCAGAAAGACCCCCAGGACATCTGTGAGAGGCGGCAGGCCAGCCGTCCGCCTGTAGTGTCCCCTTTCCTGAAAGCAGGATGGTTCCGGGGGTGCGAGGTCAAATGCGGAACAGCAAGATAAAATAATAGAAATCAATGAAGAAGTGTGTCGTTGATATCAGATACCATGCGGCTGTGGGAAACTACAGCCGTATTCTTGTGGTATTAACGTCACATCAAGGGGAGAGAACAGATGGAAGAAACAAAAAGAAGTGGAATGAGCAAGGATCAATTCTGGAATCTGATTGAAAAAGCAAAGGAAGTCTGCGGCACCGATCTGGAGGCTTCGGCAGTGTGGATCAAGCAGCAGCTTTTCTATATGCCACCAGAGGATGTCCTGCAATTTCACAATCTTGTTTACAGTTATCGGGATGCGGCTTATAAGTATGGCTTATGGACAGCGGCAGGTATTATGATGGAAACCGGGTGCAGTGATGACAGGTTTTCTGATTTTCGGATGTGGCTGATTGCCCAGGGGAAAGAAGTCTATCTGAATGCCTTAAAAGATCCGGATTCCCTTTCTGGCGTAACTCCGTATGGGTACTGCAGTTTTGAATCACTGGGATACATCTCATCGCAGGTCTACAGTGCCATGAAAGGAAAAAATATCTATCAGGACAGTACGGCCAGAATGCAGATGGCATGCTATGAAGAGGTGATCCGGGATATTGTGTATCATCCTATGATCGAATATCCGCTGGAATTGCCGGAAGCAATGGTGGTTTATCCAAAACTATGTGAATGTCATTTATCCGAGCAGGTAAAGAAAGCTCCACAGAAAGTAAAGACATGGAATGTTTCCAGGACAGATATCCGAAGGATGATGGCAAAGGGAAATGCTGCTATAAAGAACATGCAGGAGCAGGGACAAAAAGTACCGGATGTTGCAAGAGCTGTCCGTAAGGGAATGGTAAGATAAGCTTTCCGGCAAGGAGAAATAATGTGTTATAAAAATGAATATCAGAAAAGGGCGCATGGCGAAGTGGAAAGGATCTTTCGGGAACTTCTCCCAGAAGCCGGGCTTCATGTAAGAGAAGAACAAATTCGTCTCTGCCATGAAATGCTGGATGCCCTTATGAAAAATGAGATCACGCTCTGTGATGCAGGAGTCGGTATCGGAAAGACCTATGCCTATCTGACAGCCTGCATCCTGATGCGGAAATATAGTGTACTGCATTCCGGCTATTCGGGATGCGACAGGCGGCCTGTGGTGGTATCCACTTCCAGTATCGCCTTACAGAAAGCAATCATAGAAGAATATGTTCCTTTCTTATCGGAGGTACTGTTAAAAGCAGATCTGCTTCAGGGAGAATTAAAAGCAGTCGTCCGCAAGGGAAAGGAACACTTTGTATGCGATTACAGGCTGGCCCAGAGATTAGAGGCAGTCCGGGACAAGAATAAAAATCAGGCACAGATGGAGGCATTGAAGTTCCTCCGGCATAACTTTGATTTAGATTCCGTACATAACCTGAGCGGTTTTGACCGCAGGCTGGTGTGCGTACCGAAATTCTGCCCCAGGGAGTGTCCGGGGAAAGCAGGATGCCGTTATCAGAAGCATCTGGATATTTCCAGGAAAGAGGACATTTTTTTACAGATCTGCAATCACAATTATCTTCTGGCAGATGCCATGCACCGGGCGAATGGGTACCGGCCGCTTCTGGCAGATTACAGGGCTCTGGTTGTGGATGAGGCTCACAAGCTCCCGGAAGCTGCCAGCCAGATGTATGGACGAAGCATTGGTAGGGAAGATGTGCAGGAAATCCGTTATTTTTTAGCCAGGGAGCATAAGGGAACAGAAGGAAAATGGCTGCAGGAAGGATTTAACACTCTTCAGGAAGAAATCCGAAAGCACCGGAAAGATGGCATCGAAGACATGGCTGGAAAAGAAAGTTTTTATTTTCCGCCGGGAGCTGGCACAGCCTTAGCCCAGATGCAGGAAAGGCTTCAGCTTATGATCAAAAGGCTCGCCGGGAACATTCCTTACTGGATCTTTCGGCGGCTGGAAGAGATGGAAGAGCTGTTCGGCTGGTTTTTAAAGAACGACAAAAGGTATATTTTATTTTTACAGCAGGACAGCCGGGAACATTTAACTTTTATGGCGGTTAACCGGGAGATCCCGAAATATCTGGACGCCACTTTATGGAGCCGGGGATTTCCGGCGATCTTAACCAGCGGCACCTTAAAAGCCGGAAACGGTTTTGCAAGGACCAGACAGATGACCGGGCTGGAAAAAGAAACGGGCGTCCGGGAGTGTGTGGCAGAATCCCCCTTCTGCTACAAAGAGAACTGTCTGCTTTACATCCCGGAGCATTTAAAACCAAGGAAAAAGGGAAGCCGGGAAGAGGCCGAACAGCTTGCCGGACAGATCCGTGATCTGGTGTGTTCCACTTACGGGCATACGCTGGTACTGTTCACATCTTATACCCTGATGGGAAATGTGCAGCAGCTTTTGCGGGATCAGATCCCGTTCCCGATGGTGCAGGTATGGAGAAACTCTCAGGAAGAGATCGCACGGTTTAAGAAGATGGAGAATGCAGTGCTGTTCGCAGCCGGCTCCTGCTGGGAAGGTGTGGACTTTCCGGGGGACATGGTATCCTCTCTCATTATCGTAAAACTGCCGTTTTCTGTTCCGGACCCCATCCATGAAGCACAGAAGGAACAGTACCGATCCCTGGAATCCTATATCCAGACCATCGTAGTCCCGGATATGCAGAAGAAACTGCGCCAGGGATTCGGCCGGGCGATCCGCACAGAGCAGGACACCTGCGTTGTGTCTATTTTAGACCACCGAGCCACGAAGAAAGGCAGGTACCGGAGTGATGTTCTGGATGCCCTGCCAAAGTGCCGGATGGCAGAGCGAATCGAAGAGGTAGAAGATTTCATTCGAAGCCGGAAGGTGGAGCGTTACTACAGCTGAGAGCAATCGCAGTGTTGTTGGTTCTGCCCAGATCTGGACGGCAGATAGGACAAAAAGTTTAGTGGTATTTCAGGGACGGTTTTGACCGAATTGGTGGTATTGGTGATAGCTTTATCGGCATGAGTTGGGTATACTGTGTATAGCGTTAGAGGAAAGGAGGCAGTTCATGAGCTACAAAGTAGAAACGATAAAAGATGGAACAGAAAGATATTTTTACATCCGAGATCTTGATACGATGGCAATCGAAGAACTGCCGAGCAAATATCTGATGCACAAGATTAAATGCAGACGGTCACCAAATACCGTAAAGCGATCCGCCTTTGCCATCTGCTATTATATGGGCTACATGGAAGAAAAGGAAATGGAGCTTACTGAAGTCTACCAGCTGGACTATGAAGAACAGACAGAGCATTTTGTGGGGTTCTTATACTGGCTCAGAGTTGGAAATCACACGAAACAATCCAATGGAAAAATGAAGAAATGTCCAAATCAAGGAACCTGCAACGCATACTTAAAAGATGTGTTCAGGTTCTATTTATTTATTGAGGCGGAATACGAACAGTATGGCAGCCTCAAGACATTATCTTATAACCAGATCATCGCAGTCGATCAGGTCGGTGTTAAAAAGGTGCTTCGAAATCATTCTTTTAAAGGCTATCTAAAAGAGGAAGAACATCGTGGCAGGGCAGCAAAGGAAAATCAGATTGTGACGATCCTGCAGGCGTGTACCAACCGCCGGGATCAGCTTCTGCTGCTTTTATTAGCAGAGACCGGATACCGGATCGGGGAACTGCTGGGAGTAAAATATGTCAAGGACATTGATTACAAGAACCACATGATCCGGGTGTGCTTCCGGGAAGATAACGAGAACGAAGCAAGAGCCAAGAATGCGGAATACCGGAGTGCCAAGATAAGCAATGACACTTTTGAATTCCTGATGGATTATCTGGCAAGGTACCGGAAAATCCTGCAACATCAGGATTACCTGTTTGTAAATATTATGGGAGATGGCATTGGAAAACCCTTAAAGGTAGACAGTGTATACGATATGCTGGATCGGATGGAAAAGAAAACCGGAGTCAAGATCACACCTCACATGCTCCGCCACTATTTTGCAAATATGCGAAAGGATGCAGGATGGCAATTGGAGATGATCAGTCAGGCACTGGGACACAAGCATCTGGATACCACGATGAAGTATCTGGACTGGCTGGATGACGAGTTGGTAGAAGCAAGCAACGAGTTTTATGAACGGCATTCTGCTATTTACGGAGCAGACCGTCTGCTGGAATAGGAGGTGTGAAAAATGCCTGTATATTTACTACAGCAGGCAGAACACAGGACTGAATATCAAGAGGACATTGAAAAGAAGAAGCAGGAACTATATGCAGAGATCGATTCACTTCCGATACAGATAAAAGTAAAAACACCAGTTAATCATGTGAAAAAATTTCTGACAGACAGAGAAGTCTGGATTTTAACAGAAATGGATTATGAACTGCGGATTTCTTACGAGCAATATTTAAGAAAAAAATTGAAGCCTGATAAGATCATGTGGTATCTGAGCATATATGATGCTATAAAACAACAGCATATATACCGGCAGATGCAGACACTGACTGGAAAAAGATTTTATGAATGGCGATACCAGAATAAAGTTTTTTACCTGAAATATTATCCGGATCAACAGATTGCCGAGAATTTTAAATATACCAATGTTCTCAGGGTTTTGGTATGGGATTTCAAGAAGAATTGTTCCGAAATACTAAAACGACAAATTTTTGCTACGTTGAGTCACATTGTGGCAAAGACTTCGGAAAGTATAGCATATAAAAATAACAGATTGAAGGCGTTAAATATACTATATGATTCCTGTGCCCGGCAAAATATTCAGGATATTGGAGTGCTGGAAATAAGGCAGATTCAAACAATTTCCCAAGATTTTGCAGATACAAAAAATAAAACGCTAATGAGGCATTTAAGTATTATAGAGGAATGCAGAAAAGATGCTTTTATGCAGCAGGAACGGATTCAATGGGATGCCACGGTCTGGTACATAGAAAAGTTTCATTTAGATAAGAGTCGCATTAACGAAAGTAGCTCGCTAAAAAGTATTTCTTTTATGGAGATAAGAGAGTTGCAGAACCGTAAAATCCTGCAGGAATACATGAAATATGAGCTTGGTGTGACTGGACAGGCAGTAAGCACAATTCGTAACAGATTTATATTTATAAGGAATTTTCTGGAAATGCTTGAGCAGGAAAATATCCTTGCTGTAGATGCAAAGGCAGAACATTTGGAACAATATGCAAAGAGCCTTCGGGAGCGGAAAATACAGGCGAAAGGTTTTAATGAGAGGATATTCGGTATAGGACATTTCTTTAAATTTATGGAAGTCCGGAAGTATATTCCCAAAATGCCATTTCGTATAGAGTATTTCCAGCAAAAGGTAATAACAGTACATCATGACCGAAGTGTAGAAGAAACCGTATATATGGAGATTTTAAAAAAATTATATCTTTTTCCAGAACGGCTTCGGTGTATGTTCCTGCATCTATGGTGCCTGGGACTTCGGGCAAGTGAAGTGTGTACCTTAAAAGGAAATGCTTATTACCAGCAGGGGAAGGATTGCTGGATTCAGGTATATCAGGTGAAAATGAAAAATTATAAGAAAATACCAATACCAAAAGCATTATACCAGCTTATGGAAGTATATCTGAAGAAAAATGGAACCAGGCCGGAAGAATATATTTTTCAAAATACGAAAGGTGGAGCTTGTTATTATAGTACGTTTCGCCACCAGATGCTAAAGGCATGCAGAGAAAATGAGATAGCGAATGGAGAATATATTTTTAAAGCGCATGACTATCGACATACAGTAGCTACCATGTTTTATGACAATGATGTATCACTCCAGAGCATTCGTGACTATCTCGGACACACCTATGAAGAAATGACAAGGCAGTACATTGATTATATGCCAAAGAAAATTGCACAGGCAAATGAAGAATTTTTCAGTATGCAGGAGAGCAGCTTGGCTTCGTGGCTGAAGAAAGGGGAATGAAATGGAAAGCGATGTCATTTACTTTAGAGAATTTCCAAATTGTATAAAAGAAGGAAAACATAAAGATAATGGAAAATTTGATTTGTCACTGCTTCCAACACAGACACTAAAAGAAGAATTCCGAAGTTACATTATGTATCGTGGCAAGATTGGGAATTATTCAAAATTGCGTTTTGACAGACTCAATTATAACTGCATTGTAAAGTTTTTAAACAATAGAATAAATCGAAATATCAACAGCCTTAGTGATCGCACAGAAGAAAAATGGATAACACTTCTAAAAGGCTGGATGATGGAACAGGGAATTTCGACTACCAAGAAGAAAAAAAGTGTCTATGGAACTGTTACTTATGGCGAAGCAGAAAAAATATTGTATTTTAGAAGAATCCTGAAGTATTTGGAACCAGAGGACTTAAGGGATGAGATAGAAAAGGATGTCTGGATACTAAAAAATTTGGATATAGAAATTCGATATAATCCTATTTATAACATAGAAACCCTGAACTTCAGGAAAATATACCAGCCAGATATCCGGGAAGAATGCAAAAAAGCTGTTTACATGAATCTGAAATATGAAGCGATAGGAACAATAGCTGGAGAATTGACAATAATGAGGAAATTCTCGGCATACTTAAAAAGGGAATATCCTGGAATTAAAAGCTGCAGTGAAATAGATCGGGATATACTGGAAGGATTCCTGATTAGCCTGACAACATCACAAACATCAGGAGCCGGAAATAGTTCGTATGTACTTTCATTAAGGCGGCAGTTAGAAACAATTGGGAAAATTTACGGTTATGAAAGGCTGGAGCACTTATTTATCAATACCGATATTCCACCGGAAGTAAATGCGGAATTTAAGGTGTATTCTGATGCAGAGATGAAAAGACTGAATGCAGAAATTACGAAGATGGATGTACAGATTGCAAGATGCCTCCTGATACATCAGATGCTTGGAACCAGAATATCCGATACACTTACTTTAAGAAAAGACTGCCTGATAAAAGAAAATGGGAAGTATCTAATTGAAATATATCAGGTCAAAACCAAGCGGTACAAAAAGCCGATTAGTAATGAACTGGCAAAATTGATACAGCGATCCATTGAATACACACAGGAAAAATTCAAAGATACAAAATACATATTTGTAGACGAGAATGCTCCTAGCCGACCGATGCAGTACATGTCGATGAAATCCAAAGTCATGTCTATGATACAGGAAAAAGAACTAAAGGATGACAATGGAATGCTATTCGGATTTGGAACGCATATGTTCCGGCATTACTATGGAGTTAAACTGACAGAAATGCATCTGGATGACTGGACAATAGCGAGGCTGCTGGGACATAAAAGACTGGGAAATGTACAGCATTACCGAAAGATGAGCAATCAGAGAATGGCAGATGAAACCAGAGAAATCCGGCAGATGATGAGTGACATCATTTATACAATTTTGGACGGATGGGGAGAAGAATATGAACAAATACGACAAGATGATTGAAGAAAACCAGAGGAAGAGTAAAGAAAAAATTGGTCTTGCCCAGCATGCAATCCAGGATATGCTGGCAAATAAAGAACGTATTACAGTGTCAAAACTGATGAAGAAAACCGGATTGTCCAGAGGGTTCTTTTATAAAAATCCAACCATCCGGGATCTTATGAGCCAGGCAATCGAAGAACAGGCCGGGATGATAGATCCAAGGAGAGAAATCCTGAACATGGCAATGGAAAAGCAGATTGATTTGTTGAACCAGAAAGTAGCAGCCCTGACAAGAGAAAACAGTGAGTTGAAGAAAAAGAATGAAAAGCTGCAGAAGGCATTGAAACGACAGGATTTGAATTTTATCAAAAACTTATAATATCGAAAACAATCAGATGTAAGAGATGTGTGCAGACACATCTTTTCATCGTTGAGAATAAAAGATTATACGCAAAATGCATAACTGAACATTCCGGCAAAGCATTTGACGGATAAGGCAAAGACGGATATGATAAAGGAAAGAGCAACACAAAACACAGTTTTGTATGCCGTTAAGCCCAGTAAAATCAAGGCATGAGGGGAACTGGCTACATTTTACCGCCCCATATGGTGGGTGACCTTGAAAAGTCGAGCTTTTCTAATATTGAGCAGCAGTCTTTGGAGTTCGTGAAATACACCCTTGATCCCTGGGTTGTCCGTTGGGAGCAGGCTCTGTACCGGACACTTCTTTCCGAAGAGGAGAAGAAGACGCTGTTCTTCAAATTCAATGTGGAAGGTCTGCTCCGTGGTGACTACGCAAGCCGCATGAACGGCTATGCCACCGCACGGCAGAACGGATGGATGTCCGCAAATGACATCCGTGAGTTAGAGGACCTTGACCGAATCCCTGCGGAGCTGGGCGGTGACCTCTATCTTGTCAACGGCAATATGCTTCCCCTGGTTTCTGCCGGGGCGGCTTATGCAAATAACAATCTCAAAGAAATGGAGGGTTCCGATGAAGACAAAGAAAAGGTTCTGGGAATGGAAGAACCAGGCAGACGAAGGGTCGGAGAGAGTTCTTGAACTCTACGGCACCATCGCAGAAACTTCGTGGTTTGACGATGATGTCACGCCTCAGATGTTTCACGATGAGTTGTTTGCAGGCAAAGGCCCCGTGACTGTGTGGCTCAATTCCCCTGGCGGTGACTGCATTGCGGCAAGCCAGATTTATACCATGCTGATGGATTACAAGGACGATGTGACCGTCAAGATCGATGGCATTGCGGCATCCGCTGCATCCGTCATTGCGATGGCCGGTACCAGGGTGCTGATGGCCCCTACCGCCTTGATGATGATCCACAACCCGATGACGGGCGCTTATGGCAATCACACAGACATGGAAAAAGCCATCGAAATGCTGGACGAGGTCA
>JALFLM010000043.1 GCA_022774705.1 Lachnospiraceae bacterium
GCGCCCAAAACTGAGAAAAAGGGAAAATGACAGGGAATATATCGTTAAAACCTGCCTGTATATCTCTTCCCTGACCCTATTCCAGAACATTTATTCGGTATATATTTAATTATCAAGGTGCACAAGCGTTGAAAATAACTCATTTGACGCTTCCATCATGAAATAAATTCTATCGTTGTTGAAGAGGGGGTAACAAGCATCGGTGGTTATGCATTTTATGGATGTAAAAACATTTCCAGTGTAACTTTGGCGGATAGTGTAGTTGACATCGGTGAATTTTCATTTTCGATGTGTTATGGATTAAACAGTATAATCATTCCTGCGAAAGTGACGTCTATAGGTATGGATGCATTCTCTAATTGCACTAGTTTGAGTGAAGTTTATTTTGATGGTTCAACGCCGGTGTTTGGTTCGGATATGTTTGTTGGAGTAACAGCCACTGCATATTATCCAATGAATAATATTACATGGGGAAAAGAAATGAAACAGAATTATGGTGGTATTGTCGAATGGATTCCCTGGGATGCTGAGGAAAAAGTAAAAATAGATTTTGCTCTGATTCCTGATCAGGTATGGGGATTTAGACAAAATCAGGCAGGAAAATTGAACTATAATCACTATTGGAAATTCTTTCCAATACCTGGCTTTGCTGATTTATTATTCGCTCAAGATGACGGAAGTTCAGGCTTATGCTCAGGAATGGTAACTTCAGTTATATCCATATCGGGGTATGATACTCCACCAGCAGAGTCTTTCCAGTTAAGTAATGGTAATGCAGTTGCAACGCTGCATGATATTACAGAATCAGATAGCAAAAGTAAAGTAAATGGAATGAAAGCTTCGGATTATGTTAAGTATGCGTATGTGTATCAAAGAACTCCACTGATAATAGCAGAGGAAAAAAGCCATAAAAATAAATTAGATGAACTTTATAAAGCAATCCGGTCATCCATTTTTGATGATGGTGAATACATCGAGATCCGTATTAGAGGCATTCATAATGATCAGGATACGGGGCATGTATTGTTGGCAATGGGGATAGGAAAGAATACCAACGAAGAGACAGAAATTATTGTTTATGATGGAAATTTTCCTGATAAGTTACAAAAACTTCATATGTATAAAACAAATAATTCCTATACTTCATGGTCTTATTGTGTTTCTGGATTCCTTGACTGGGGAACAGGGAAAGAGTACTCGCAGATTTCATATACAACGTCGGGTGATAATTTTGCAAAAGATATGTTTTCATCATATGTGGAACAGGGATTATTGATGAATTATAAAGTACTATTATCTGTACAAAATCAGGATGTGAAGCTTTCCACAGATGATGGAAAAAAACAAAGTTTAAATGAAGAAACAAATGAAAAAATATTAAAAATAGAACCGTATTATGTTTCTGTGGATGATGAAAAAGATGTATCTGATAATAATACATTTTTTTGGTTGGAAGATGACGGGGAATTAAAATATGAAAATGGGGATGCAGAAAATGAAATAAAAACAGCTTCAGAGAATATGACAATAAATGCAGAAATTCCTAGTAGGGCAATACTTATTGTAAATGTATCTGATGCAGACTCTCAGTATGCTAATATTCAAAACATATCTCAAGGCGATAGTTTTGAAATAGAATATTTTTTGTATGATAATGAAAAGAAAGAAAATATAAGCATTAAAGGAATTGCTTCTGACAGTGTGGAAACATCAAAAAGTACGGATGGATCAATTATTGTTGAAGGCTCAGAAACATTATCAGTTGAAAAAACGAGTGATGATGGAAAAAAATACGAAACAATAGATTTTGAAACAAATAATCAATCTGTTAAAATTTCCAGCGAATTTGATGGGGAGATGAACATTAAACTTGATTCTGATGGAGACGGTAATTATGATAAAGATATTCCTTATACAAATTCTGCGCCTGCAACCGACCTCTCCACCTGCACCATGACAGTCTCTCAGTCTGCTTACACCTATACCGGTAAAGCAATCACTCCCACCGTCACCATCACCGACGGAGCGAATACTCTGAAAGATGGTACCGACTACACGGTTACATATACCGACAACATCAATGCCGGTACAGCCACAGTTACAGCCACTGGTCAGGGCAGTTATACCGACAGTCTGAACACGACATTTACCATAAACAAAGCATCCCAGAAGGTAAAAGCATCAATCGCTTCCTCTACAATCAAGTACGGAGGAAAGTCACCGATTAAAGCTTCCGGAATCGGGCAACTGACGTATACATCGGATAATACGAAGGTTGTAAAGGTGGATTCAAAAGGTGGCGTGACAGCCGGAGTACCCGGAAAAGCGGTAATTACTATCAAAGCTGCCGGGGATGAAAACCATAAATCTGCAAAGACAACGCTGACAATCACTGTAAAATATGCGATAACGTACAAGCTGAACGGCGGAACCAATGCAAAAAGTAATCCTGCGTTTTACGATTCGACCACAGCAACCATCAAACTGGCGAATCCGACCCGTACAGGATATACCTTCAAAGGCTGGTATTCAGACAGCAAATTCAAGACAAAAGTAACCTACATCAAGAAGGGAAGTACAGGAAACAGGACGCTGTACGCAAAATGGAGTGCCAACACCTACACAATCAAATTTAGCGGAAACGGTGCGAAAAGCGGCAGTATGGCGTCAAAGACATCACTGAAATACGGAATTTCCTATATGCTGCCGGCCAATACGTTTCAAGCGAAAATCGGTTATATTTTCAACGGATGGAATACGAAAGCGGATGGAAGCGGAAAATCCTATGCCAATAAAGCCAGCGTAAAGAACCTGACCAGTAAAAACGGCGGAGTGGTAACTCTTTACGCTCAGTGGAAAAAGGTGAAATACACCATAACCTACAAGCTGAACGGCGGAACCAACGCTAAAGGAAATCCATCATCTTATTATGTAACGACATTGACGATTAAACTGGCGAATCCGACCCGTACAGGATATACCTTCAAAGGCTGGTATGCGGACAGCAGTTACAGAACAAAGGTAACATCCATCACGAAAGGAAGTACAGGAAACAGGAGGTTGTACGCAAAATGGAGTGCCAATACCTATACAATCAAGTTCAACGGAAACGGTGCGAAAAGCGGCAGTATGGCGTCAAAGGCATCACTGAAATACGGTATTTCCTATACATTGCCGGCCAATACGTTTCAAGCGAAAATCGGTTATATTTTCAACGGATGGAATACAAAAGCGGATGGAAGCGGAAAATCCTATGCCAATAAGGCCAGCGTAAAGAACCTGACCAGTAAAAACGGCGGAGTGGTAACTCTTTATGCTCAGTGGAAAAAGGTGAAATATACCATAACCTACAAGCTGAGCGGAGGAACCAATGCGAAAGGGAATCCGGCGTTCTACTATGTAACAACTACAACCATCAGGCTGGCAAATCCGACCCAGGCGGGATATACCTTCAAAGGCTGGTATGCGGACAGCAGTTTTAAAACAAAGGTAACGGAGATTGTTAAGGGAAGTACAGGAAACAGGACGCTGTATGCAAAGTGGACCAAAAATCCGGCAGTACATATTAAAAACTGTATGGTTATTTTATCTAAAACGGTATACACATACGATGGAACTGCTAAAAAACCTTCTGTGACTGTGAAAGATGGAAACAGCACATTGGTTAATGGTAAAGATTATACTGTAACATATGTCAATAATATCAATGCGGGAACTGCCGCTGTTACAGTTACCGGCAAAAATCGGTACACTGGTTCGGTTAAGAAATCATTTTCTATTAAAATGCCTTCCAAACCAGTGATGGTATGGAATGGAAAAACCGCTTCTTCATTCTATTACGGAACAGGCACAAAAGAGAATCCGTATGTGATAGCGTCTGCAGAGGAACTGGCATATCTGGCAAAGACTGTTAATGCAGGAAAGAAATATACCGGTAAATATTTTGTTCTGGAAAATGATATTATTCTGAATAAAACAGATAATTTTGAGGCATGGTCAGAGGAAGCACCTGCCAATGAATGGACTTCCATCGGTATCTGCACAGGTGTAGGAACAGGTATGGGCTTTAACGGGACACTGGATGGTCAGGGGCATGTGATCAGGGGATTGTATATCAATACGGGCAATATTTATGCAGGACTGTTTGGATATGTGCTGTCGGAAGCAGATATCAGCAATCTGAGTCTGGAAGACAGTTATGTTTCCATATACAGTGGTGCAAAGGCCTGTATGGCAGGCTGTCTTGCTTCTTATTCTCAGGGCATGATTTATAACTGCAGGCTCCGTGGATATTGTGAACTGCGTTTTTCCTCTATTGATGAACTGAATCACAATGGAGGAGCTGCAGCAGGCGGCTTTGTGGGGTATAATGAAGGAACTGTTTTTGGATGTATCAATGGGGCAGAAGGAAAAATAGTTTTAAAGGATGGACAGTATTTCTGCTATGAAGGCGGAGGAGGCGGTATTGTTGGTATAAATGAAAGGACGGTTAACAGCTGTCGTTTTACCGGAACACTGGAAATTGAAAAAATCAATACAGCTGAGGCTTTGAGGGCAGATTATATAGGAGGCATTGTTGGTGATAATAACACTGCAGGGGCAGTGGTGAACTGTCAGAATTCGGGTAAGATGGTGATTCGCGAAGAGTTGAAATCCCAAAGGCAGGATCCACTGTACCCAGGCGGTATATGCGGAGGGAATACCGGTATTGTTCAGAATTGTTGTAATCTGGGGCCGATGTCGGTAATCATTCAGGTTGCAAACAGCAGCTATTCGCTGTACGGGAATACAGGAGGAATTGCCGCGTGTAATTATGGATATGTGGAAAATTGCTTCAGCACGGAATCAGCATCTATTCAGGGATATCAGTCCATGGAAAAAGGCGGTATAGTCGGAAATAACAGCTCTGATGGTATCGCAATGAACTGTTATTGGAAGCAGAGTGGTTTTACAGCAGCCGGAGATAACAGCGGAATTATCACGGAATGCAAAACATTTGCTCAGAAGGATGGAAAAGCAGTGCTGTCTGGAACAGTGCTGGGAACAACTGATCTGACAAAGGCCTTGAATGCATGGATTACACAGAGAGCTGGTGATTCCGGATTTAGCCGTTATCGAAAATGGGCTTCAGGATCGAATTTGCCTGTATTTGGATCATCTGTCGCAAAAGATAATGTGTATACTGCCGTGAAAATACCGTCTGATCGATGTGGAGATCATATTACCTGGTCACTGAAAAACGGTGTGCTGACCTTAAGCGGCTCAGGAGAAATGTACAATTACTCTTATGGAACTACGCCATGGTACAATCAGAAAAGTTCTGTAAAGAAAGTTGTTATTGATAATAGAATTACAAGCATTGGAAACTGGGCTTTTCTTGAATGCAGATATCTGGCACAGATCAGGATTCCAGGCAGTGTAAAATCGATAGGTACACGTGCTTTTCAGAGCTGCGATAGTCTGAGAGAAATAGAAATACCGGCATCAGTTGATATGATTTATGCTGAAGCATTCTTTGACTGTGAGAACATTCTGAAAATAGTATTCCGTAATGCATCTATTGAGTTCGGAGACAGTTATATGTCGGATGGGGATCTTGGAATCGAAAATAAGAGTACCTGTGTTCTCTATGGTTACAAAAACTCTACAGTACAGGAATATGCAGGTAAATTCGGATACAAATTCAAAATACTCGAATAGCAGATTCCGGATGCATTATCCGATTAGAAATTGGTCAAACTGAATTAAAATGAAAACAGCCTTCCAGCAGCATACAAAACTGCTGAAGGGCTGTTTTTGATATGCGCGCATCGTATCATATTCTCAGAGCAACTTATATTTTACCTTCCTTTACATAAAATTTTACAGAAACTTCAATTGTTCTTTTTGCAGGGATGTTACAATGCAGACATGTTTTCAATAGAAAATTACATTATTCCATTTTAAGGAGGAAGCTATGAAAGCGAACAAATTATTAGCAGCATCTCTGGCAATGGGCCTGGTGGTATCCACCATGTTTACACCCGTTTTATCTGCGTCTGCGGCCGGCAGCAAGTCTTACGGCGGAGAGGTAGATGTAAGCACAAGTACATTCAAGGCAGACACGGACAACAGTGCCGCTTTTCAGACATGGAGAGATGGTGTCTGGAGTACGGAAAAGGCTGATTCCGGAAAGATTGCTCTGACACCCGGTAAGACGGAAAAGGATCTGAATTTTGCATGGTACAGTGAAAAATCCGGTACTCCGGCGGTTCGCATCTGGAAGAAGAATCAGGAGAAAAAAGCCAGTATCGTAAAAGGTACAGCAACTGAAATTGCGAAGGAAAACTGGCAGGGAAGCGTATATACTGCTTCCAATAAAGTTTCTGTTAAAAATTATCTGAAAGCAAATACAACCTATGTATATCAGTACACGGATAATTATACCGGCAAAAATACCGTCTGGTCAGAGACCGAGACTTACAAAACCGGCAGTTTCAGCAGTTTTTCCGTAATTCTGACCGGTGACCCTCAGATCGGTGCTTCCGGCAGTTCCGATGATTATACTGCTTCCGACAGCAGTGCGGCCAGAGATACCTACAACTGGAATCTGACCATGGAAAGTGCAATGGAAAAGGCACCTAATGCTGCTTTCCTGCTGTCCGCTGGTGATCAGATCGATAAGAGCGGAGCAACAAAGGAAGATGATCTTAAGACAAGAGAAAGCGAATATGCCGGTTATCTGTATCCGGAGGTATTCAGAAGCCTTCCGATTGCATCAACCATCGGCAATCATGATTCCGCCGGCGTGGACTACACTCTGCATTTCAACAATCCCAATTCCGGAGATGGTCTGGGAAGCACGGCAGCTGGAAATGATTATTATTTCTCCTATGGTGATGTCCTGTTTATCAGTCTGAACAGCAATAACCGGAATCAGGCCGAGCATCGGGAACTGATGACAAAAGCAGTGAACAGTCATAAAGATGCCGCATGGAAAATCGTGATCTTCCACAGTGATATTTACGGTTCCGGCGAACCTCATGCAGATACCGATGCGGCAAGCAACCGTATCATTTTCGCTCCTCTGATGGATGAATTTGATATTGATGTCTGTCTTACCGGTCATGATCACACCTATTCCAGAAGTTACCAGATTCTGAACGGCAATGTGGTTGATTACGATCTGAGCAGAGGTTCTGTAAAGAACCCCGAAGGTACTCTGTACATTACAACGGGTTCCGGCTCCGGCAGCAAATATTACAACCTGCTGAACTACACTCCCTATTATATCGCAGAGAGAACCAACGTATGTCTGCCTGCTTATTCCACAATGAAATTCTCAAAGAATTCTTTCACTATCTGCACTTATGATTATGAAGGAAATCAGTATGCGGATGCATTTACCATTACCAAATCAATGTGCGGTAATGTAAGTGCAGTCAGTCTGCTGGAAAAAGCTGAGTCCATTAATGAAAAACTTTATACGGAAAGCAGTGTGAAAGCAGTGAAAAAAGCAGCTGCAGAGCTGAAGAATCTGTGTGTTCTGGAGGATCCTTTTGCGGAAATGGCATCTGTTGCTTTTGGAACCGATGCAGATCCTTTTACCGGCTATGGTTCTGTAAAAAGTGATTACAGATATGTAGCATCAGAAGGCAAGACAGTAAACCGTCTGGGCGAGGGTTATTCAACACTGATCGACAAGACGATCTACATGCAGCTGAACGGAGATGAAGTATCTGTAGTCAGTGCAAAAACCTATGAAAACGCAAAGCAGAATCTGATCAGAGCACTGTGCGGTCTGAAGAAAGTGAAGAAGACCGGACATGGAAAGCACTGATAAAGAAAATGCAGATAAAGTCCGGATACAGAAAGAACGGATAAAGAAAAATTCAGATGAGATAACTCAGGTAAATTAAAAGTCGAGGGTGACTCTGAAGAGTCACCCTCGATAACATGAAAAACAGGAATCATGGAAGAACAGGGAAGATGAAGATCAGGAGTAAGGAAAAAGCATTAATTATCGGAATCTATGCTGCTATGATATTGATACTGGCCGGTGCGGTTCTGTTTTATCAGAAGGTGGAGCGGACGCCGCTTGTACCCGATGACGGGACGGAATTTGCCAGAGCTGTTGTACTGGAAGTGACCAGTGAAGAACCGGCCCGGGAAGGAATCGATGCCGGAAATCAGCAGCTGCGGCTGAAAATTACGTCGGGAAATCATAAAGGTGAAATCGTTGAAGGATCCAGCATGAACGGGTATCTGTACGGTGCATACTGCGAGGAGGGGACAAAGGTAATTGTTCGCCTCAGCGAGTATGACGGCTCTGTTGCAGCCAGCGTGTATAATTATGACAGGGAACTGCCGATCCTGCTCATAGTCGTCTTTTTCCTGGCCATGATGTGGCTGGTTGGCGGAAAACGGGGAATTCATTCCATTACAGCACTTGTTTTTACATTCGTCCTGATTCTGGCACTGTATATTCCTCTTATGTACATTGGCTGTTCTCCGTTTCTGGCGGCAGTCTTCTGCGTGGCCCTCATTACCTCTCTCTCCATTCTGCTGATCGGAGGCATCACAAGAAAGTCGCTGTGCGCGATCATCGGCACCGTGGCAGGGGTAGTGGCAGCAGGAGTGATTGCCCTGATTTTCGGAAAAGCTGCTCATATCAGCGGCAATAACGTGGAAAATATTGAAACGCTGGTCTATATCGGTCAGAATACGAAGCTGAATATCAGTGAAATGCTGTTTTCCGGGATTCTGATTTCTTCGCTGGGTGCTGTAATGGATGTTGCCATGTCCGTTTCCTCCGCTCTCACAGAAATCAGTGAAAAATCCCCTGGTATTTCCCGGAAAGAGCTGTTTGGGTCCGGCATGCAGATAGGGCGTGATATGATAGGAACCATGTCCAATACTCTGATTCTGGCTTACGTGGGAAGCTCCATCAATACGCTGATGATCATCTATGCATATCAGTATTCTACTCATCAGGTTTTTGGCATGTATTCCATCGGAATTGAAATCATGCAGAGCCTGTCGGGAACACTGGGAATTATCCTGACCGTTCCTTTTGTCTCGGCTGTAAGCGCATATGCTATGCATAAAAAGAAATAGAACAGTAGCAGATATAGTAATAGTAAAGCCAAACGACCGCCGCTGGATTTTGAAAAGTCCGGCGGCGGTCATTTGGCTTTTATGAATTTTCTGAGGAATCGCCCGTATCGCTGTCCTTATTATCTTTATCCCTGTCCGACTTCTTTTCTGCCATCTTTCCGCCCAGATAACCGGCTAGAACAGACTGCAGATCCACACCGGTGGATTCTTTCAGGCCGTCGGTTACCTGTGTGACGGTCTGGATGATATCGCGGGTCAGTTTGGTAGAGTTGCCGTCGCCGTACATGGTGATCTTATCCACATTGCCAAGAGGTGTGGCAGCGTTTTTCACAACCTCGGGCAGTGCCTTGAAATACATCTCCAGAATGGCGGCCTGACCGTACTTTTTCATGGCTTCTGCCTTCTTTTCGATACCTTCCGCTTCTGCCAGTGCCTTTGCCCGGATGGCTTCCGCTTCAGCCAGACCTTTGGCTTTGATGGCTTCAGCCTCAGCCAGACCTTTGGCTTTAACGGCTTCTGCTTCCTGTTCCTGAGAGAACTTATCGGCTTCCGCCTGTGCCTTCATGGCTTCTGCTTCTTTTTCCACTTCATATTTTTTTGCTTCCGCATCACGCTGGCGTTCAAACAGCTCAGCCTCTGCTTTTTTCTGGCGGTCATACTGTGCTGCATCAGCCCGCTGTTCCACAGCATAGCGTTCAGCTTCGGCTTTCTTGCGAACCTCTGCCTCCAGTGTCTTTTCCGTAATTTCTACTTCACGGGCCTTCAGCTCAATCTGTTTCTCCTGCTTGGCCAGATTGGCATTAGCCGTGGTGATTTCGATGGACTTACGCTGCTCTTCTTCCTGAATACGGTAAGCAGCATCTGCTTCCGCTTTTTTGATATCGGAGGCTTTTTTCAGTTCCGCCTGCTTGATAGCCAGCTCATTTTTCTTGATGGAAATCTCGGTTTCAGCGTTGATCTGGGCAAAGTTGGCTTCCTTTTTTGCGATGGCCTGTGCTTTGGCGATTTCTTTTTCACTTTCCGCACGGGAAATCGCTGCATTTTTCTGAATCTTAACGATGTTGTCCACACCCAGATTTTCAATTACACCGTTATTGTCGATGAAATTCTGAACATTGAAGCTGACGATATCAAGCCCCATGGCTGCAAGATCCGGTTCTGCGTTCTCTTTTACAAGGTTGGCAAATTTCTGACGGTCGGAAACCATCTCTTCCAGAAACATCTTGCCTACGATTTCACGCATATTACCTTCCAGAACCTCTCTGGAAACCTGAGCGATATAATCAACCGGCTTATTCAGGAAGTTCTGTGCAGCCAGCTTCAGCCTGTCTTCGCTGTCACTGATCTTGATATTGACCGCCGCATCTACGCGGATATTGATGTAATCGGCTGTAGGTACCGCGGTGGCTGTCTTCACGTCGATGGGAATCAGCTGCAGATTCAGTTCATCCTTCTTCTCCAGAAACGGAATCTTGATCCCGGCTTTACCGATCAGAAACTTGGGATTCTTCCGTAAACCGGAAATGATGTAGGCCGTATCGGGCGATGCCTTTACATAACCGGTGATCATGATAAAAATCAAAAGGGCAATCACCAGCAGAATGGGCCATATGGTTCCCAGAACATGTAAGAAAGTGTCCATAAAATGTCCTCCTTGTGTAAAATCCGGTCATCGGACAGCGGGTGTACCGGCGGTGTGTGGTCAGAGTGTGATGTGCTGATTTCTCACCTGCGGACACCGAAAGATGTCCTATGGAAGATATCCTATGACCGTTATTGGATGAGATTATTATAGCAGTAATTGAAGTTGACTTCTATGAGGAAGGAAGGTAAAATTTTATCAGGATGAAAAGGGCACTGTTCAGGCCTTGAACGGAAAATGTGATTGTGAGGCAGAATGACTGTGATATCCTGTACGGGGACGCGCTCTCGCTCAGCATCAAACGCAGCGGATGCTAACCTCGCAGCCCTTCAAAAGAAGGTCTGCTCGCTAAGCACCGGCGTTTTCAATGGTCCCCTCTACAGGATACCACAGTCATTCTGCCGCCAAAGGTATTTATTTCCGGCTGAATAAAGCCCTGAACAGTACAGAAGGATAGAAAATATGTAACGGTAGAGCTGCTAAGAAGGGAGTGTGCTGGTAAATGGGTATTTATTTGAATCCCAGGAAACGAGCTTTTCAGAGAGCGTTGAATTCTCAGATATACGTTGATAAAAGTGGATTGATTGCATATACCAATAAGGTACTCAATTCGGAGCAGCGATACGTTTGTGTCAGTCGTCCAAGAAGATTCGGAAAGACTATGGCTGCCAACGTGCTGGCTGCTTATTATGGAAGAGATACAGATTCAAAGGCAGAATTTGAGAAACTGAAAATCGGGAAAGATGCTTCGTTTCTGACTCATTTGAATCAATATAACGTAATATTTCTGAATATGCTGGACTTTCTTAGCGATAACCATGATGTCGGGGCAATGAAAAAGTCTATAGAGGAAAGCCTCTTGTGGGAATTGCTCGCGGAATATCCGGATATCTGTTATTTTGACCGCAAGAATCTGATAAAAACATTATACGATATCTTTAATGAAATGGATATCCAGTTCGTTTTTATTATTGATGAGTGGGATTGTATATTCCGGGAAAAGAAATCGGATTTATCTGGATTTTTTAAGAAATCTGTTAAAAGATAAACCTTATGTTGCACTGGCGTATATGACGGGAATTCTTCCGATTAAAAAATACGGGACTCAAAAGGTGAATTCCGCTGAAAGCGGAAGAGAAGTCCGCCTGGGCGGTTCGGCGCTGAATATGTTTGATGAGTTTTCCATGACGAATCCAAAGCAGCTTGCGGAGTTTGCAGGATTTACAGAATCCGAGGTGAAAGAATTATGCTGTCGCTATGGGATGGACTTTGAAGAAACAAAGCGATGGTATGATGGGTACCGTTTTGAAAATGCGGAGCATGTGTACAGTCCAAGATCCGTAGTCAGCGCAATGCTCAGCAAAAGTTTTGACAACTACTGGAATCGAAAAACATCTGGAATCGAAAACCAGATGCGGTAGCACAGGGGAATGATTGAGGACGTACATTTCGAGACCTCAATCTTGAAATACAATGATGAAAACTCTCTGGCCTGCGTGATATCACTTGCTTTTTACAGTGCAAGGGCATATTATACGGAAATCAGGGAAATGCCGACCGGTCAGGGTTTTGCTGATATTGTATATCTGCCGCGGAAAAAGCATCTGGATAAACCGGCAATGATTGTGGAATTGAAATGGGACAAGTCCTTAGTGGGAGCAATTAAGCAGATCAAAAAGAAAAAATATGTGAAAGCTCTGGAAGATTATAAAGGGAGCTTGCTGTTAGTGGGTGTGAATTATTCAAAGGACAGTAAGGTACATCAGTGTGTTATCGAGGAAGTTTCAGAATGGTAAATCGAAATTTCAGAACTGAATAGGTCAGAAGCTCGAGGTGAATATCAAAGATGTTCTTGCCAGAATTAAGTAAAAGAGTAAATATTGGGGCAATATATTTATCGAAGCGGGAAAAGAACCGGATCATAAAAAATTAAGCAATAGTAGTATAACGAAAGCGAGGTGTATCCATGATTATCGAAGAAATTCTGGCTGGAGAATCCAAAAATGTAGAGTTCAAAGAGAACTTGCCAGAGAAAAGCATAAAATACATGAAATCTGTGGTTGCCTTTGCCAATGGAAGTGGCGGCAAGATCATCTTTGGTATTATTGATAAAACCAGAGAAGTGATTGGTTTCGGCAAGGAGGAGGTTTTCAAGATTATGGATGCTATTGCCAATGCAGTATCTGATAGCTGCGAACCGGCAATCATCCCTGATATTACTTTACAGACGATTGACGGAAAGACAGTTATTGTACTCGAAGTTTCTGCAGGCAGACAGCGCCCGTATTACATCAAATCCCTTGGCAAAGAAACAGGCGTATATGTCCGAGTTGCCGGCACTACTCGTTTGGCTGATGAATACATGGTCAAGGAGTTGATGTTTGAAGGAAGCAATCGCTATTTTGATCAAACACTTTGTACAGGTTGGAGCATCACTGATGAGGATATTGACACTCTATGTAAGGCTATGAAGGAACAGGCTGTCAAGAACGCTCATAGTGATGAGCAGAAAATATCTATTAAAGATGTTGGACGGCAGCAGCTCCGCTCATGGGGTATTTTGATTGAGCGTGACGGAAAGGACTATCCTTCTAATGCCTATGCCATTTTGACCGGCTGCGGTGCACTCAATGTAGCTATGCAGTGTGGTGTGTTTAAGGGAACAACCAAGGAAGTTTTTGTGGATCGACGCCAATATGATGGCCCGATTTGGGAGCAGATTGAACAGGCATACCAATTTGTTTTGCGAAACATTCACATGGGAGCAACTTTTGAGGGAATCTATCGGCAAGATGTTTACGAAATTCCTCCAGATGCAATTCGAGAATTGATTATCAATGCTGCTGTGCATCGTAGCTATCTGGATCACGGAAACATTCAGATTGCAATTTATGATGACCGGCTGGAAATTACATCTCCGGGTAAAATCCCCATGGGACAGACTTTGGAACGTATGAAAGAGGGATATTCTCAAATCAGGAATGAAGCACTTGCCTATGCTTTTTCTTATATGAACCTGATTGAGCATTGGGGCAGTGGTATTCCTCGTATCATTGGCAGGGTAAAGGCGTTAGGACTTGCTGAACCTGAGTTTATTGGTGGTGAAGTTGATCTGCGAATCAACATTTACCGTGGTCAAATTAACGGCACTAATTCACTTAAGCATAGTGCCACTGACACCAAAACTGCCGGGAAACTGCCGGAAAACTGCCGGAAAACTGCCGATGACGGAGCAAGAACAGAAAATTCATAAGTTTGCATTGGAAAATGGTTCTATTACGACCGCCCAAGTGACAGAGCTGCTGGGAGTTAAGCAACGTAGAGCAAGAGACATTCTTGGGAAAATGGTAGATAATCATTGGCTGAGAAAAGAAGGTGTATCGAGAAGTACCGTATATGTAATTAACACTGAGTGGGAGTAGTAGCAATGGGTGCTGAAAAGGTTATACAAAACCTGAATGGAATGATGAAGGATTTATCTGTGCTTCAGGAATCTCCTTTCACAGACCGGGGGAATGTGATTGATTTATTTGGCGATGAGATGCAGATCTTGATGGGAATCCGCAGTGTTATTGATCAGATCAATGCCAATGCGGCAGCTGCATAGCATGCCTTAATAAAGTTTCAGACTTATAATATCGGCAGTATCACTTTCCCGAACAGCATAGGTAATGTATTGTCCAGCGAAGGGGACATTCAGACTGGCAAATGCAGGAACATCGCCGGTAAAACTGTGAATAAATATATTTCCTTTCAGCATATAAAAACAGCGGTGTCTGCCGCCATTCTTATACCGGGGGCAGCATGCACCGCTGTTTTGGCTTTTTCTGAACTGTTTTTTCTCAGCAGAAATCCTTCCAGCAGTAAAAAACAGCTGAGAAGTGTTATTTTCCAGTTCCTGCTTTTATTGGCTGCCAAGGTCATTTCCGTATTTTCTTCACTTTAAGTTTTCACCAAAAGCCACAGAACAACTGTATTTATCCCCCGGATAATAGCAAATGGCAAATTCAAAAATGCGTCCGTCTCGGTCCTGAGTTTTACTGATACGTTTTAAAACAGGCATGCCACTGTTAATTTGAAGTTTATTTGCCAGATTGCTGTCAGCGAGAATCGCAGTGAAAGTATCAGAATGGCGGAATATTTCCGTTTTCCAATTAATTCCACAGTACTCCTTAATTGTTTCATAAAGTGAACCATAATACAACTCTTTGTCTACCGGCAGATTTCGATCCAAAGTAAAATAAGATTCTGTATAAGCGATTGGATATTCTTTTGTGGATCGAATACGCTGAATATTTACCACGAAGTCATCTGGTTGGATTCCAAGATTTTCGGCAATCATGGAGTTGGCCCGGATGTTGGATACACTTACAAAACTTGTATGTATTTCCAGACCCTGCTGGGCCATTTCGCTCGAAAAGCTGTTGGCATGGCTTATATTTTCTGTGGCTTTTCTATATAAGACGACAGTACCCTTTCCTCTTGTCCTTTCCAGATAACCTTCCATGACAAGTTCACTGATTGCATTGCGAACAGTTATTCTGCTGACATTAAACTGCTTTTGGAAGTCGAGTTCGCTGGGGAGAATATCTCCTACATTATATTTTTTTTCAGTAATTTGATTAAGAATGTAATTTTTAATCTGCAGATACAATGGCAGCGCATTTGGGGAATTGTCAAGTTTGATATTTTGTTTCTGCATAGAATACTCCATTTTATTTGCTGATATTCAGCAATATTTTATGATGAAATGTTATAACATTAAAATATTTAATTGATTATATCATATATGAAAAAACCTGCAATACTGCAATCATTACAAAAAAAATAAAATTTTCTGGCAATTATACACATTGAAATGATATAATTTTAATGGTATATATGATATAACATTTAGGCGAGAGGAAGGATGCACTTGGAATACGATCCGGGATTTCAAATAGAAGTTGATATTGACAGGATGGAATTTATTTATGGAAGGAAATAATATGCATTCTAATTATGACAAGCAGCCCTATGTGGTGGCGGAGGGCTTTGGAAATGAGCATTGCTTTGCCAGATATGATGAGATCTTAAAAGAATTGTCAGGCAAATTCAAAAATAAGAAGAAAGTGATATTGGCAATAGACTGTTATCCAGGTGTTCGCGTAGAAGAACTTAAAAAGGGACTGATAGAGAAAATTCCTGCATCACTGGTAATCTATTCTGATGAGGAGGCATTTTATGATGATGCCTGTATTAATGAAAAAATCAAGGATTGCATGACGGATGACAGGGTATTCGGGATTATGACACATTTCAAACTGAAATTGTTTCTGGATGATGTTAAAACCGAAAAGATCCGTCAGAAAATTCGTGATACGGCAGGTATTATAGTGATATATGGGGTGGGGGCTTCCCTGGTTTTTGAACCGGACCTGTATGTATATGCTGATTTGGCCAGATGGGAAATTCAGCATCGGTACAGAAGCGGTGAGATTCCCAATTGGAAAAGTGATAACTATACAGAGGATGTGCTCAAAAAATTCAAACGGGGATATTTCTTTGAATGGAGGATTGCAGACGAACATAAGAAGAACAATTATGCATGGGCTTTTGACTGTGTTCCGGAGGAAAACTCACTCTTGATCAAAGTAGGAGATCTGATTGTGGAGACGCCCGCAATGAATCTGGTATTAAGATATCCTAAAGAGCTTCTCGGTGAAAAGGTATTTGCCATGTTCGGGGCAGAGTTTCCTATACGTTTGGATTTTCTTGATACCTATGAAGGTCAGAATCTGTCCTTACAGGTTCATCCTCTGAAAGATTATATTTATCGGAATTTCGGTATGCCATATACCCAGGATGAATCCTATTATATTCTGGATGCGAAAGAGGATGCCCATGTTTATCTGGGAGTACAGACCGGAATTGACAGAGAAGCCTTTCTTTCAGATTTGAGAAAGGGCGAAGCAGGAGAAATCAGCTTTCCGGCAGAGAAATATATTAACATTTTTCCGGCAAAAAAGCATGATCACTTTTTAATTCCGGCCGGGACGATTCATTGTTCGGGGAGCAATACAGTTGTTCTGGAAGTATCTGCTACACCCTATATCTTTACCTTTAAGCTCTGGGATTGGGGCAGGCCTGGACTGGATGGAAGGCCGCGCCCGGTACATATTGAGCATGGAAGTCATGTGATTCAGTATAATCGGGATACAGAATGGGTAAGAGAAAATCTGATAAATCGGATCGTTCCCATAGCAAAAGGGGATGGATGGCAGGAAGAGAGGACAGGTCTGCATGAACTGGAGCCTTTAGAGACGCGGAGACATTGGTTTACCAAACCGGTACTTCATGATACAGAAGGCAGAGTTAATGTGCTGAATCTTGTGGAAGGCAGAGAATGCATTGTAGAATCGCCCACAGATGCGTTTGAACCATTCATCGTCCATTATGCGGAAACTTTTATCGTGCCGGCGGATGTAGGTAAGTATCTGACTCGTCCCTATGGTGAATCAGAGGGAAAAGAAATAGCAACATTAAAAGTCTATGTCAGGGAGATCTGAAAACAGCCGTGCCTGCCGTCATCCGTATACCGGAGACAGCAGGCACGGCTGTTTCAGTTCGTTTTATTCTATTTCTATTTCCCTTTCCCTTTCTATTTCTTTTTCCGTTTCCTGCTCCATACTTCATATCCAATCAGTCCGATCAGTGCACATACACTGATGGCTGCTCCGGGGATCAGTCCGTCAGGCATATAGGAGAGGCGGATCTCATGCTCGCCTTCGTCCAGATCGAGGCAGATAAATGCCTCCTGGAAGGTGTGATATTCTGTCTTTTCACCGTCCACGTACAGTGTCCAGCCCGGATCGTAGGGGATGGAGAGGAAGAAAAGTCCATCTTCCTGCACATCGATGGTGCCTTCCAGAGTGGTATCAGAGTGTTTTGTGACCTGAAGCTGTTCCTCCTGCAGATCTTTGATCAGGCTGATGAGGGCGCTTTCGTTCAGGTAATAGGCGGTTGCCTGGAAAGTGGCGTCATCCTCGGTACTCAGGGAAATGGTATCTTCCTGCGAGCAGTACCCCAGATCCAGCAGGAATCCCCGATTCGTGTGAGTAAAACTTTTTATATCACCGCTGATATCGGCGTCTACATTTTCGATGGAACTGTTGTCCAGCTGTACAAATACATGGCACGGTTCACTGACGGTGATATCCATACCGGTACCGTATTCGTTGCAGTCATAAATCTGATAGAAAAGCTGTTCACCGCCGTTTTGGAGGCTGAAATCATTCTGCAGATCGATGGCGCTTCCTGTAGAGGTATCCCAGTCCAGATTAAATCCCCTGGGCAGCATATATCCCACAGAAAGGGTGTAGAGATTCTCGTAAATATAGCATTCTTCATTCTGTTCACACAGCGTCATCAGCTGGGATTCCTGCTGAGGTGTGGTTGCCAGAATATATTTCACATCCAGCAGAGAATTCATCAGAGGTGTAATACCGTTATTGCTGTAGGCGTTCATGGAACTTTCCATTCCAAGCCGCTCGTAGAAATCCGATACCGCACCGTAGGAAACGCTGGAAAATGTGGAAATGGAAGGGTAACCGACAAAGGCACCATCGTTTTTTGTTTTCCTTGCCATTTTCTCAAAACGGTAAAATCCGTCATCATTTTCCTGAATCCGTTCAATCAGCTCCTGATAACTGTCGGTGAAATTCAGGTACTCACTCCGGCTGACGGTACTCACACTGGTGGCCGCCATATTGATGGTGGCTTCTGCGGTAACGCAGATCAGCAGAATGATAAACAGTCCCTCCCTCGCCGGCTTCTTTTTAATATAAGCCAGCAGAATCACGGCGTAAATGCCCAGGAATACGAGGCTGAGCCAGTACCCTTCAAATGTAAATGCATCGTCTGTCATGACTGCCTGACAGATAATGATGAAGGCGGCGCCTCCGGCAAACAGAAATCCCGTAGTTCCGGCAGTTATCTGATTCAGTTCCTGAATACCTTCATAGCACATGATCAGCAGGATGGCGATGTACAGGAAAGACTGTCTGCAGGGCAGGCTGTTGGGGTAATGGAAGCCGTGCCAGATGAAGTTGGGTACGTTGACCGAGAAACTGAACAGCATGAAGAAAATAAGGGCTGTTTTTGTGACTTTCTCGTGGGTGCGTACATGCCTGCTCAGGTAGTAGAGGGGCAGGCAGAGCAGGATGCCGATCCCACAGTAAATATTGGGCCAGTGATCGAGACCGCATTCGGTGGCCACGTTCATCAGATGGCGTGCCAGCATTTCCAGAATGGAAAAATAGGAATTCCAGTCGCTGGGGAAATTGATATCACTGGAAGCCGTAAGTCCCAGTGCCCTGATTTCCGGCAGCAGGATAATGGCCGACAATGCACCGGCTGTGAGTGAGCTGACGGCAAAACGCAGGCAGGCCGCGGTAAGCTGCTTTGCACGAAGTCTCCGGGAACCGGGAAAAACCGTAGAAGAGGTTTCAGCAGTCCCGGCGCCCTCAGTCTCTTCAGCGATTTCAGTCTCTTTAGCGATTTCAGCCTCTTTAGTGATTTCAGCCTCTTCGGCGATTTCAGCCTCTTCAGCGATTTCAGCAGTTTCGGCGGAAGATTTTATTTCCGGAAGCGGCAGGGACAGGATTCCCGGCAGCTGCATCAGGAAATACAGGACGCAGAAGATGCAGAGCATGATGGCAATGTAGTAATTCGATATAATTGCCATAGCCAGTGTGACGATATAAAGCAGATGTTTCTTCTCATATACCAGCTGCTCGATTCCCAGAAGAATCAGCGGTGCCAGCCAGATGCAGTCCAGCCACATGACATTCCAGCTGTAGGCGGCCAGATAACCTGACATGGCGTAAAAAAGGGAGAAAAAAGGAATTTTAAAATCGGCATATCCCCCTTTTTTCCGCAGCAGGATGGAAAATGTCAGTCCCGCCAGTCCCATTTTAAAGATTACAAGATAGCTGACAAATTCAATTACGTGTTCTTCCGTACAGAACACGATGAGCCAGTTGAACACGCTGGAAAGGTAGTAGCCGATCAGGGAAATGAAATTGGTTCCCATGCCGATATCCCAGGTGTAAAGCAGGCTGCCTCCTTCCTTTAATTTACGGGCAAATTCCGCAAAAAAGGGAGCGTACTGGTGATAAAGATCGGTTCGCAGGAAGCTGTTGTCCCCGAAGGGATAAATCTGGTTGCCTGCAAAGATGCACAGCATGGACAGAACGGGGAGGAAAAAGGCCAGAAGCAGAATCAGAGAGTTATCTGAACTCAGCCTCCGGCGAAGATTTTTCAAAAAATTCAATGGGAAATACTCCTTTCACTTACTTAGTTTTTACAGGCTGATCGGATGTATTGATGCATTTTTCCTTCAGCAGGTAGATGGGGCGGCACAGCAGTCATGTCCGGCTTCCAGAGAAGCAGCCATCTTCGGAATCAGTTCCGGCGGATGCTGCTGTGCCAGGTGCATCATTACCTGCAGCGTATCATCTTTACTTCCATCGTTAACAAAAATAAACCGAAATTCATATCCACGGTTTTGTAATCCTTCGATGGATTCCATCGTTCTTAAATAGAACAAATCAAGTCCGGCTGCTTCATTATAGCAGGGGGCGATAATATCAACAGTATTCATAATATGATATCCTTTCTGTAACAGGTTCTATTTTAGTATAGAGCCGGAAAAAAGTAAAGTCTGATAAAGACATCTGCCGCGGAGGCATATCCCGCTTCCCGCCTGAATAGAATTGGATAGAGTTGTGGATATTCAGAGAATTAAGGAGGACATACAATGTCGGACAAAATGATTGAAAATAACAGGGTCAGCATTATCGGTAAAATTGCTGAGGGATTTACCTACAGCCACGAGGTTTACGGCGAGGGATTTTACATGACATCTTTGAAAGTCAACCGCCTTAGTGACCAGGTCGATATGGTACCGCTGATGATATCAGAACGGCTTATCGATGTCACACAGGATTACATTGGCCAGACAGTAGAAGTCAGCGGCCAGTTCCGCTCCTATAATTATCATGAAGGATCGAAAAACCGACTGATTTTATCTGTATTTGTAAGGGAAATTGAATTTATCGATGAATTTACCGATTATACGAAAACCAATCAGATCTATCTGAACGGCTACATCTGCAAAACGCCCGGTTACCGGAAGACCCCTCTGGGACGGGAAATCACCGATCTGCTGGTAGCAGTGAACCGTTCCTACGGAAAATCCGATTACATACCCTGCATTGCCTGGGGACGGAACGCCCGCTATGCGGCAGGCTTTGAAGTAGGAAGCAACATCGAACTCTGGGGAAGAGTACAGTCACGGGAGTACACAAAAAATATAGGAGAAAACCAGAGTGAAAAAAGAGTTGCATATGAAGTTTCAGTCAGTAAGCTGGGGCATTAAGATGCTGTTTGCAAGCAGGCTTGACATAGCTGTTGTATTCTGATATTATGCTCTGCTGAATAGTTGTAAAAATAGAATCGGGTGATTCGGAAGCGGTGGAAAATCCGTCTGTCTTCTGAATCACCCTTTTTCAATTTTCAATCGGATATTTTCAATCTGTTTTTTTATCTTTTATTCTTTACTCTTCTTCCGCCGGCAGTGCCTTCACAAAACCTGCGATATCTGTTTTGTTCATCAGCCAGGTGGGTGTGCCGTCCACGTATAAAGCGTAATAGTTGCTGTCATAGGGTGTGAGAACCAGCGTTACTTTGCTGCGTTCAGACCTGCCGAATCTTACCTGAATGGTGATGGCATCCTTGTCGGAAGGCGTATCACTGCTTTTATCTGCGGGATACAGTTTTTCCGCGGAAAGGTCCTGAATCGTTCCAAGTACATTGGTAAAATCACCGGAGTCGATTTTCTGACCGTTCAGCGTGTACTTCGTAACTTCCTGTTCTTCTGTGGTTGGATTGCCGTCCTCATCGGTGGATTCCACTTCTTCTGAAGTCCGTTTGATCTGATAATTCCAGGTTTGACCGTCGCAGGTAATCTTCATTTCATCAAGATCGTTGACCATGAAATCGAAGGGTTCCATATAGGAAAGGCCTGATTTATCACAGTTAAGGAAGGTTTCCAGAGAAGATGCGCTCATCAGGTACACCTGAGAAATGTCGTTCCAGGTTACGTAGTAGTAATCCCCGACAGCTTTGCCGATCTTTAATGTCAGCTTATAGGGAACCGTTTTGGTTTCTGTATTATCCTCTGCCTGTGTTTGGTTTTCTGCTGCTTCAGAAGTCTCTTCTGCGGTTTCTTCTTCTTCCACCGTCTCCGTCTGTGTGTAATTTACCGTGATAACAGCGGTGGGATCATCGAGGCCGTAAACGGACATTTTCTTGTCTGTGATGTCGTAGGCGGCGCAGCCGGAGGTGGTCAGACCGGTCAGTGCACCTGTCAGTTCGGATACGGCGTTGTCATCCATGGCAAAACGGTCACCGTCTATGTCTCCGAACCAGGAACAGCGCTTCAGATAATCCAGTTCGGTATCACCGTTTTCGTTATAACGGAAGGTCAGTTTGTTTTTACCCCGTTGGATGGTAATGTTTTTATATACGGCAGTGGTGTCGGGAAGGGGAAGTTCATCTTCCACGATCATATCCAGCAGGGGGTGGGAGAAATAATCCGCAACCCCGGAGTCAACTGTATAAATATTCTCATCGGCACTTGTATAAACATACGTTACACCTGCCGTATCATTGCTATTGCCGAAGTAAATGGTAAATTCCGTTCCGTCGCTGTCCTTTGCAGCTACTGTATTGGAGGGCTGATCCAGACCGTAATCTGCCAGATCATCCAGATTGTCTTTGATTTTGCGGGTAGCGGTCAGCGACTGCAGCTGGCTGTTCATGCCAGATAAGGAACTCTGATTCAGCGGGAAGTCCGTATTGCTATCGTACTGCCAGGTTTCTCCGTCGCTTTGGAGAGAGAAATCCAGTTCAGTACCGTCATAATTATAGGAGATGGAAGAAATGGCACTGCTGTCAAAATCCTTCGGGTAAATGCTGACGGATGTATCCGTTTCTTCGGATTCCTTATTTTCCTGCCCCTCATTATAGCGGAGCAGGAAAAAGTAGCCGACACAGAGAGCGAGAAGCAGAACCAGCAGAATCAGCAGCAAACGTTTCTGTTTTTTTCGTTTCATTTATTTTGCGCTCCTTATATCTTTTCCTTATATTATATTTTTTACTTATTTCTTTCTTCTCTTAACCCAGATTACAATACCGGTGATCAGTAGAACCGCAGGCAGAAGGATGACAAAGATCAGTGCCTGGAAGCTGACTGCTGCTGCGCTGGGCGTAATGGTTTCGGATGTCATGGATTTGGCATCAATGGTTACGGAGTTTTCATGTTCACACATATATCCGATTGAATTGACCAGCAGATCCACGTTGCTGATATTGTAATTGGATACAAATGGTTCTTCCAGCAGATAAGGTGTGGAGAATACTACCAGCTGTGTGTTCTTATCATCCGCAGTCGTTTCTTCTGCCAGAACAGCCAGATTGAAGGGACCTTCCGCATCATTCTTTTCCTTTTCTGCTGTTTTGAACTGGCCGTTTTCCGGAATCTTTGCATAAGAAGAATCAGAGGTGGTCAGCAGAGGGGTCTGAGTAACACTGCTGCGGACTTCAGTTTGCTCAATGGCAGAAGCCTGAATGATGATGGCCGGCGTATTGGAAGACGATGCATCAGAAGTGATGTCATGGCTTCCGTATTCCGGAATCACGTACATGGGGCTCTGGAAGTAGGAACTGCTGTCTCCTTCAAATACGATGCCGTCCGATGTCTTCATGCCGTAATTTTCCAGAATCCGTTCAAACTGTGTTAATTTACTCTCCGTGTAGGAGGTAAAAATCAGCGCATGACCGCCGTTTTCCAGATACTGAATGACCATATCCGCTTCATCGGAGGAAAAGTCGGACTGAGGAGCCAGAATCATCAGTACACCGCAGTCTTCGGGAATCGATTCTTCAGACAGGAGAGACAGACTTTTCAGGTCATAATTACTTTTGGTAAGTGCCGTTGTGGCGGTGTCGGAAAGTGTGACTTCATCGTGCCCGGTGGTATAGTACAGAACAGGCAGAGTCGAGGAGGTTACATAATCGATAGCAGAGGTGATTTCACCTTCTCCGTCGAAATTCTGGGTTGTAGTGTAATTGTAGGAAGCATCGTAAGAATAATCGCTTTCATAGATTTCCGAACTGGAAATGGTTTTATAGCGCTGGCCGCTTTCTACGATAACACTGCCCGCCTGGAGCGTATCAGCGTCATAATTCGATGTAAAAGTCGGATTGGCAACGGGATCCACGTTTTCAACCCTGATATGGTCAGAGAGCTCTTCATAGCGGTTCAGCAGACGCATCAGAGTATCATCGGTTTTGTCTTCTTCAAACAGGGTATAGATGGTGATATCATCTTCCAGTCCTTTAACGATATCCTTTGTCTGGTCACTCAGTGTATAGACCTGGCTGCCGCTGATGTCGATATTTTTCATGGTGGATGGCAGTGCATTGACTGCCGTATTCACAATGATGGCAAGTGCGATTACAACGCAGGAAAGCATAACGCTGTAGGAACCGTGGTGGGAATTGTTCGTCTTAAACAGCGAAGAAACATAGTTTTTGATCTTATTCCATTTCATAATTCTGTCCTCCTCCTAACGGCTCCATCTGCGCTTTTCGACAGTCTGTACCGTTAAAAACAGGAAGACTGCGATTACACTGAGATAAAAAACAATGGCAGTTACATCAAAAATCTCATTGACAAAGCTGTCCAGATGAGAGGAAAGACAGAGACTGTTTAAAAAGTCAGGAAGCAGTCCCTCAAATGCGGATTTTTTTATAAAAAACAGGACAGTCAGAATAACACATCCAATCAATCCGCCGGTACCGGCAATGATCCAGTTGTTTGTCATGCACATAATAATGTATGCAGCAATCAGAACGATGACGATCAGTCCAACGAAGGAACCGACTGCCGTATCGGGAATCAGGCTGCTGACGCTCTGCATCAGTTCCAGAAGCAGCAGAACGCCTACGGTGCCCACACAGGCCAGAATCTGGTTTTCAGTCAGGGAAGAGATGAACAGACCGATGGCGATTGCTGCACAGCCGAACAGGAAAAATGCCAGAAGCATGGAATAGGATACCAGCATCTTTGTGGAACCCATGCTTTTCAGAAGCAGAGGGAAAACACAGCTGATCACACATACGAGACCGAATACGGATACCATGGAAAGATATTTGCCCATAACAATGGAAGAAACCGATACCGGTGAAGTCAGCAGCAGCTGATCCGTCCTGTTTTTCCGTTCTTCGGACATGCTGCGCATGGTCAGAATGGGAATGACGATGATAAAGATAAAATTAACGCTTCCGAGAGTCGATGCAAATGACGCATATCCATAGGTCAGATTGATGAATATATAGTAGATTCCGATAAACAGCAGCATGGCAGCCATTACCAGATAACCGATTACGGAGTTGAAATAGCTCTGCAGTTCACGCTTGTAAATAGCAAACATTGATATTAATCCTCCTGTTCCTCTTTATTATGTTTCCAGAAATACTTCTTACCGGTATTTTCTGCTTTTTTGCTGTTTTCTTCCAGCTCTTTTTCCGATTCGGTCAGTTCGATGAAAATGTCTTCCAGAGAACGGCTGGTTGCTTCCATGGAATATACCGGAAGTTCAGCATCGCAAAGGGCAAAAAACAGATCGTCACGGATTTCCGTATTTTTGCTGTATTCAATTTCTGCGGATACAAGTTGATTCTCATCTGCTTCGGAAACAGTATAATGGTCCACCTGTTCCAGACGGGAAAGAACCTGTTCCAGCCGGGCTGCGGGATCCTTTACTGTCAGTTTGATTGTGTTGCTTCCCTCCATCATGGATGCCAGCCCCTCCGGTGTGTCGCTGGCTACCATTTTTCCATGGGAAATGATCATGATATGATCACAGATGGCACTGACTTCCGACAGGATATGGGAGCTGAGCAGCACGGTATGTCCCTTTGCCAGATTGCGGATGGTGTCACGCATCTCAATCATCTGGATCGGATCCAGACCGACGGTGGGTTCATCGAGGATAATGATATCGGGAAATCCCAGTATGGCCTGAGCCAGCCCCACACGCTGTTTGTAGCCTTTGGACAGGTTACGGATAAGGCGGTCTTTTACATCGGCGGTGCCGGAAACTTCCAGAGCGTCATCAATGGCAGCAGCCAGGTCTTTTTTCGGTATCTTTTTCAGTCCTGCGGCAAATTTCAGGTACTCCAGAACTGTCATATCCACATAAAGCGGGGGCAGCTCCGGAAGATATCCGATGCATCTGCGGGCCTCTTCCGGGTCCTCCAGAATATCAAAACCGTTGATGGTGATACTTCCCTCTGTGGGAGCCAGATAACCGGTCAGCATGTTCATAGTAGTGGATTTGCCGGCGCCGTTAGGTCCCAGAAAACCGTAAATACGGCCTTCTTCCATGGTAAAGTTCAGATGATCAACAGCCAGATGACCATCGTATTTTTTGGTCAGGTTCTTTACCTCTATCATAGTAACCTCCTGTAATTGTTTCGAGTAGTGCAGCAGTTCGGCAGATATTCGTAAAATACTGCAGAACGCTGCCGGATATTTCAAAGAATAGCATAGAGGTTTTATGTGATGGAATTGTGTCTAAAGTGGTATTATAGTGTGAATTTTGTGTGTCCGGGCAGGCGGATGGGGAAGGGGGGGAATGAGACGGCCGTGGGATGAAGACGAACTCCTTCTGCGGACTGGGAATGTCCGCAGAAGGAGTTGTCCTCATCCCACGGCCTGAGCTTTGTGACGCTCTTCCCCAGCCGGCTGATGGACGGCAAAAATTGCATATGGGGATGGGCGCTTTGATTTGTTTTGATTTGATTTATCCGATCAGCCGATTACGTGGCTCATGTTGTAGTAGCCGGGTTTCTGTGCGGCGAGGTATTTGGCTGCCTGTACGGCTCCTTTGCCGAAGATGGCTTTGGAGTAGGCGGTGTGTTTGATTTCTACGACTTCGTCCTGACCGCAGAAGAATACTTCGTGTTCGCCGACGATGGTGCCGCCGCGGACTGCGCTGATACCGATTTCCTTATCGGAGCGTTTTGCACGTTCCTGGGAACGGTCGTATTTGTAGGTGTATTCGTTGTTCAGAACTTCGTTCATGGCGTCTGCCAGTGCGAGCGCGGTGCCGCTGGGAGCGTCCAGTTTCTTGTTGTGATGTTTTTCTACGATTTCCATATCAAATCCGGCACCGGCCAGAACTGTGGCAGCTGCAGCTACCAGTTTCATAATGGTATTTACGCCGAGAGACATGTTGGCGGAACGAAGTACCGGGATTTCTCTGCTGGCAGCTTCGGTTTTTGCCAGCTGTTCGGGAGAAAGCCCCGTGGTACACAGAACCAGAGGAAGCTTTTTAGCCAGACAGCCCTCCAGCAGTCCGTCAACAGCCTTTGCTGTGGAAAAATCAATGACAACATCGGCTTCCACATCACAGTCCTTCAGTGAAGTAAATACAGGATAGGGATTGGAAACGGCATCAGGGTTGATGTCAATACCGGCTGCCATGATGCAATCAGAATCCTGTGCAATAATATCGGAAATAACCTGGCCCATGTGGCCGTTGCATCCGTGCATGATAATCCGTGTCATAATGGTATGCTCCTTGTATCATTTTTCAGCTGTCCGGAGCCGGCAGACAGTGTTTCGTGACCGGCTCATAACAGCTGCCTTTATTTCAGAATTATTTCGGAATTATTTAAGAAGTCCGTAATTTCTCATAGCTGCAGTCAGTTTTTCCTTATTGGCAGCATCCATGGGGGAGAGAGGCATACGGCAGGGACCTGCGTTCCATCCCAGCAGGTTCATGGCTTCTTTAACCGGGATGGGGTTTACTTCGCTGAATAATGCATGAATCAGGGGCAGAGCGTCCATCTGAAGCTTTCTTGCTCCTTCTACATCGCCTTCAAAGAACTTTGCACAGATCTCGTGTGTCTGTGTGGGAGCCACGTTGGATAATACGGAGATGACACCTTTGCCGCCGATTGCAAGGAGCGGAAGGATCTGGTCATCGTTGCCGGAGTAAATATCAATACAGCCGTCAGCCAGCATGGCAAGATCCATAATCTGGGAAATATTACCTGAAGCTTCCTTGATGGCAACGATATTGGGTACGTTCTTCGCCAGCTCTACAGCGGTTGCGGGCAGAATATTGCAGCCGGTTCTGCTGGGAACATTGTACATAATAATAGGAAGAGATACAGATTCCGCAATCTGGGTATAATGCGCAATGAGACCCTTCTGTGTTGCTTTATTGTAATAGGGGGTAACGATCAGAAGTGCGTCTGCACCGTCTTTTTCTGCATCCTGAGACAGCCTGATGGCGGTCTGTGTACAATTGGAACCGGTACCTGCGATAACGGGAACCCGCTTGTTAACATGTTTGCAGGCAAAACGGATCACATCGGCATGCTCCTCCAGCGTCAGTGTGGAAGATTCACCGGTGGTACCGCAGATGATGATGGCATCGGTTTTTTTCGCAATCTGATCATCCAGAATCTTCGCCAGTTCCTCGTAATTAACACTTAAGTCTTCATTCATGGGCGTGATCACTGCAACGCCTGCACCTGTAAATATTGACATAATATATCCTCCTGATATAGATAAAAATGTAACAGCTCAGCAGACATGAGTAATTCTTGGCGAAATACCCTGAAGGGCACGCTGTCATGCTCTGCTGAATAGTTACAAAAAAAGAGTTAATCGCAGCGGCGAGTAACTCCTGTGTCAGCATAGTAATACATAGGACTTATGGGTAGCTCTCCACTTGCGTGACAGTCGCATGGATCTTATCCATACGCCCAGACTGTAATCCGCAGCGTTACTCCAGCCTTCGGCATGTGTTCCTTTCCGTTTCGTCAACCGGTGCTGCACCGTCGGACAGCGTACTGATAACACACGCAACCTCTACTCTATAATATGTAGAAATGATAGCACGCTTTACAGTAATTGTCAACCGGGTGGTTTGAGGAAACGCAGCCGCCCGGACTTCTGATTGACAGCCTTTATTACTCAGCTGAAGTCTGAGCAGTTACAAAAAGCCTTGTTTTTTCAGAGGGGCTGTATTATAATGCACATGAAAGTGTGCGCTGTGCGCGGACTTTTGAAGCAGGATTCAGTAATCCATGACTAATTAGTGAATATCCGGCGGAATATCAGTTATGACGTCCGGATTCATAGACCATTGAAAAGAGGAAAACAGATGAATCTGTATGAAAACGGTATGGTAACTCCCCAGGAAGATGCACTTCATGAAGAGTGCGGCGTCTTTGGTATCTACGATCTGGACGGAGGAAGTGTGGCCAGAAGTATTTATTACGGGCTGCTGGCTTTGCAGCACCGCGGTCAGGAAAGCTGCGGTATTGCAGTAACAGACACCTTTGGACCCAATAAGGTTTATTCCAAAAGGGAGATGGGCCTTGTCAACGAAGCATTTAACAAGGATGATCTGGAAACTTTAAAGGTTGGTAATCTGGGTGTGGGGCATGTGCGGTACTCAACTGCCGGCAACTCTACCAGAGAGAATGCTCAGCCGCTGGTTATCAATTATATGAAGGGGACCATGGCCATGGCCCATAACGGCAATCTGGTCAATACTCCAAAGCTCCGCGAAAAACTGGCGAAAAACGGCGCGATTTTCCAGACAACCATTGATTCGGAGATCATTGCCTATATGATTGCAAGAGAGCGTGCAAAAACAGGCACGGTAGAAGCTGCTATCGTGAATGCCATGAAGAAGATGGAAGGTGCCTACTCTCTGGTGGTTATGAGCCCCAGAAAGCTGATTGGCTGCCGTGATCCTTTCGGTTTCAGGCCGCTTGTGATCGGCAAACGGGACAACACCTACATTATGACTTCCGAAACCTGTGCTCTTGACAGCATCGGAGCAGAGTACATCCGCGATGTGGAGCCCGGTGAGATCGTTACCATCGACAAACACGGCGACATTCATTCCAACACTTCCATGTGTATCAGCAGAGAGAAGCAGGCAAGATGCGTGTTCGAGTACATTTATTTTGCAAGACCTGATTCAAAGCTGGACAGCGTAAGCGTTTACAATTCACGGCTGACTGCAGGCCGGATTCTCTATGAGGATTCACCTGTTGAAGCAGATCTCATCGTAGGCGTTCCCGAATCCGGCAATGCGGCAGCGCTGGGCTATTCCATTGCTTCAGGCATTCCCTACGGCATGGCTTTTGTGAAAAACAGCTACATAGGCCGTACGTTTATCAAGCCTTCCCAGAGTACGAGAGAAAGCAGCGTTCATGTGAAGCTGAATGTGCTGAAAGAGGCAGTTGAGGGAAAACGCATTGTCATGATCGATGATTCTATCGTCCGCGGTACTACCTGCGGTCAGATCGTCAATATGCTTCGAGAAGCAGGTGCCAGCGAAGTGCATGTACGTATTTCGTCACCGCCGTTTTTACATCCCTGCTATTTTGGAACAGATGTACCGTCAGAAACGCAGCTGATTGCTCACGGACGTACCGTTGAGGAAATCAGGGAAATAATCGGAGCAGACAGTCTTGCTTATCTGGATATGAACCGTCTGAGTGAACTGTCGGAGGGCCTTCCCATCTGTACGGCATGTTTCTCAGGAGATTATCCCATTGAACCCCCGAAAGAAGATATCAGAGGCGAATTTGAAAAATAAGTGTAAGCCGGAAAGGATAATAAAGAATGACAGACAGATACACGAGTCCGCTTTCAGAACGTTATGCAAGTAAAGAGATGCAGTATATATTTTCCCAGGATAAAAAGTTCCGCACCTGGAGAAGATTATGGATCGCGCTGGCAGAATCCGAATATGAACTGGGTCTGGACAGCATTACTCAGGAACAGATCGATGAATTAAAGGAACACAAGGATGACATTAATTATGATGTAGCCAGAGAAAGAGAAAAACTGGTGCGCCATGATGTTATGTCCCATGTGTACGCATACGGCGTACAGTGCCCCAAAGCAAAGGGCATTATCCATCTGGGTGCAACCTCCTGCTATGTAGGTGACAATACCGATATTATCATCATGTCCGAAGCACTGCAGCTGGTAAAAAAGAAACTGGTCAATGTACTGGCTGAACTGGCGAAATTTGCCGATCAGTACAAGGATCTGCCCACGCTGGCATTTACCCATTTCCAGCCTGCACAGCCAACTACCGTCGGCAAGCGTGCAACACTCTGGATGATGGAACTGAAGCTGGATCTGGATGATCTGGAATACCTCATCGGCAGCCTGCGGCTGCTGGGTTCCAAGGGTACTACCGGTACACAGGCAAGCTTTATGGAACTGTTTAACGGTGATCATGACAAGATCAAACAGCTGGATCAGAAGATCGCTGAAAAGATGGGCTTCCCCGGCTGCTATCCTGTGTCCGGCCAGACCTACTCCAGAAAAGTGGACAGCCGCGTGGTAAGTGTTCTGGCAGGCATCGCTCAGAGTGCTCACAAGTTCTCCAATGATATCCGCCTTCTGCAGCATCTGAAGGAAGTGGAAGAGCCTTTCGAGAAAAATCAGATCGGTTCCTCTGCCATGGCATATAAGAGAAATCCCATGCGCTGTGAACGTATGGCATCTCTTGCAAACTATGTAATGTCCGACATGATGAACCCCATGCTGGTGGCTTCTACCCAGTGGTTTGAACGGACTCTGGATGACTCTGCCAATAAGAGAATCAGCATTCCCGAAGCATTTCTGGCAGTAGACGGAATTCTGGATCTGTACCTGAATGTGGTGGACGGTCTCGTTGTATACGACAAGGTTATCCGCAAACATCTGATGGCCGAGCTTCCCTTTATGGCAACGGAAAATATCATGATGGATGCTGTAAAAGCAGGCGGTGACCGTCAGGAACTTCATGAAAAGATCCGTACCCTGTCCATGGAAGCAGGACGCAATGTAAAGGAAAAGGGCCTGGACAACAATCTTCTGGAGCTGATTGCAGCAGATCCTTCTTTCGGTCTGAATCTGGAAGACCTGCAGAAATCCATGGATCCTTCCCGTTATACAGGACGCGCCAAAGAGCAGGTGGAGGAATTCCTGGCAGATGTCATTCAGCCTGTATTGGATGAGAATAAAGAAATCCTTGGTGTAAAGGCAGAAATCAATGTCTGATCTGAAAACCGGGAAAAAAACAGGAGAGAAAGTTTCCGAAGTAAAATCTTCTGAAACAGGATTTTCTGAAACCGCCGGAAACCGCCGTAAGATGACTTTCAGGCAGATCATCGCATGGATCGCTATTATTATGCTGGCGGGCATATATGTGATGACACTGATATGCAGTTTCATCGACAGCCCTCTGGCAGAGCAGATGTTTCACGCATCTTTGTACTGTACCTTTTTCATTCCCGTCATGTCCTGGGTATTTATCATGACTGTGAAGCTGGTAAAAGGAAACGGAAATGAAACCGGTGAAAAGCAGGAAGACGATAGGTCCGAGAACTGAAGGAGACCGGAACGGAAAAAGAATATAAAGGTAATATAAAAGTAAATAAAAGTAAATAAAAGAAGGACTGTCAGA
>JALFLM010000048.1 GCA_022774705.1 Lachnospiraceae bacterium
CGCGGCATCATTTTTGCGACCGGCACCCCGGTCAGCAACAGCATGACGGAGCTTTACACCATGATGCGGTATCTCCAGTACGGCACGTTGCAGCAGAAAGGGCTGACCCATTTCGACAGTTGGGCTTCTACCTTTGGTGAGACCACCACGGCCATTGAGCTGGCACCAGAAGGAACCGGATACCGGGCAAGAACAAGATTTGCAAAATTCTTCAACCTGCCGGAGCTGATGAATATGTTCAAGGAAGTGGCAGATATCAAGACTTCCGATCAGCTGCATCTGCCGGTGCCGGAGGCAAAGTTTGAAACTGTGGTGGTGCAGCCTTCGGAGCATCAGCAGGCGATGGTGGCGGAGCTTTCGGAACGGGCAGCGGCTGTGCATTCCGGCGTGGTAGACCCGTCGGTCGATAACATGCTAAAAATCACATCGGATGGCAGAAAGCTGGGGCTGGATCAGCGGCTGATGAATCCACTCCTGCCGGATGACCCCAACAGCAAGCTCAACGCCTGTGTGCGGAATGTGCTTCGTATTTATGAAGAAGGAAAGTCGGACAAGCTGACCCAGCTGCTGTTCTGCGACCTCAGCACACCGAAAAACGATGGAACCTTTAATGTCTATGAGGATATCCGCGCCAAACTTATTCAATCCGGTGTACCGGAGGAAGAAATCGCATTTATCCATGATGCTGATACCGAGGCAAAAAAGAAAGATCTGTTTGCCAAAGTCCGTACTGGGCAGGTGCGGGTGTTGTTAGGTTCGACACAGAAAATGGGCGCAGGCACGAACGTGCAGGACAGGCTGGTGGCCGTGCATCATCTGGATGTGGGCTGGCGGCCTGCGGACATGACCCAGCGAAATGGTCGTATCATCCGTCAGGGAAACCGCAACAAGGAAGTACAGGTTTATCAGTATGTGACGGAAGGAACTTTTGACGCTTACCTCTATCAGACACTGGAGAATAAGCAGAAGTTCATCAGCCAGATCATGACCAGCAAATCTCCGGTTCGCTCCTGTGATGATGTGGATGAGCAGGCACTTTCCTATGCGGAGATCAAGGCACTTTGTGCAGGAGACCCGCAGATCAAGGAAAAAATGGACTTGGATGTAGATGTTGCAAGGCTGAAGGTGCTGAAAGCTGACCATCAGAGCCAGCAGTACCGATTGGAGGATAAGCTGATGAAATATTTCCCTGCGGAGATTGAGAAAACGCAAGGGTTCATCAAGGGCTTTCAGTCGGATATTCGGACGGTGGCGGCACATCCGCTGCCGGAAGAAGGGTTCTGCGGTATGGAGGTGAATGGCACACGATTTACTGAAAAGGCAGAGGCCGGTGAAGCAATCCTTGCGGTCTGTAAAGCCAATCAGAGTTTGGAGCCGGTGCCGCTTGGCAGCTATCGAGGCTTCAAGATGGAGCTGGCATTTGACAGCTTCCAGAAAGAGTATCAGGTGCTGCTGAAAGGTGAGATGACTCACCGGGTACCCATCGGCACCAGTGCTGCGGGCAATATCCAGCGTCTGGACAATGCTCTTGCCGGGATTCCAGCAAGGATGGAAAAGGCGGAACAGCAGCTGGACAATCTTAGGAGCCAGCAGGAAGCGGCGCAGGCCGAGCTTGGAAAGCCGTTTCCCCAGGAGGCAGAACTGGCAGAAAAGTGTGCAAGACTGGCAGAACTGGACGCACTGCTGAATATGGATGACCGTGGAAATGATGATCCTAACCGTGAGGAAACAACGGAAAAGCCGTCTGTTCTGGCCGAGCTGCGTGACCGTGCTGGTCGCATTCCGCCGATGACACATCGGGATGAGGAGGTGGCACTATGAGTGTTCGGGAACACTGGATCAATGTCCGGGTAAACCCGGAAGAGCTGGCGAGGATTCGTGAAAAGCAGAAGGAATTGGGGATTCGGAATACCGGTGCCTATATGAGAAAAATGGCGATGGACGGGTACTGCGTGAATCTTGATTTGTCGGATGTGACGCAGGTATCCACTCTTCTTCGCCGATGCAGCAACAACCTGAACCAGTACGCAAAACGCGCCAATGAATCCGGGAGCATCTATGCGGAGGATATCCGGGATTTGCAGAAGCGACTGAATGAACTCTGGGAGATGCAGAAGCTGATCCTGAAGAGGCTTTCGGCTATTCGCTGACGGCGCAAATGTGCGGGATTTCTACAGCACATGGCACAGATGAAACTGTCTGTGCCGTTACATATTTTTGTGGTATTCCTATTGA
>JALFLM010000059.1 GCA_022774705.1 Lachnospiraceae bacterium
AATGCTTTCTCGCAGATTCTTTAAAAAATATGGGATTGATTTCAGCAGCCTGGAAAGTTTAAAAACCATATATCTGGTATATATAGAAAATAAGTCGTTTGTTTCTGAAATTTCAGAAAAGCAGATGGAATTGCTGAAACAGATTTCCGTATCACTGGAGTATAAATAAAGATGCAAAAGCACTGATCTGCTACATGCGCATGGTAATGGATCCGAGGTGTGGCAGAAAAACCCTGCATGATCATGCAGAGATACTGACCTGTCTGATAGTCGGTTATCTGGCAGGAAGGAATTCCATCCGCAGATGTCTGAAATGGCGTGAGAATCATGAAAATTATCTGAAGCAGCACATGGAACTGAAGAATGGGATCGCATCGCCCGCAACAGTATCAAGAATACTGGGAAACATAGACGAAGAAATGTTCTGTCTGGCATTTATAGAGTGGATGACAGGAATCCTGAGCACGAAAGGCATAAACATAGCAATCGACGGGAAAGCACTGCGAGGCGGCATGGAAAAAATCAAAGGAAGACAGGCACCATATATTTTAAATGCGATCGATACAGCCACAGAACTTGTGATCGCCCAGCTTCCGATAGCGGAAAAGGAAAACGAAATCACTGCAATCCCCAGACTCCTGGAGTTACTGAACATATAGGGAAGTCTGATCACGATTGATGCAATCGGAACAGCGCAGCCGGTCATGGACGCAATACGGGAAAACGAAGCAGATTATCTGCTGACTGTAAAAAAGGGGAATCCGCTGACCTGTCAGGAGACGGAAGAACTGTTTGCGGAACTGAAAAAGGAACAGGAACAGTTGACGGAGCATCCGGAGAAAGCAGCAGCATGTGAAAAGCAGTTAGCCTCATACGAGGTTTTTAAAACAAGTGAAAAGAACCGGAGCCGTATGGAATACCGGACAATGCAGATATGTCATGATACGGAGCTGATCACATTATGCCGAAAACAGCCGGAAATAAAGACGGTGGGAATCATCTCGAGCAGAAACATATCTGCGCAGGAAGCCCTGGAAATCAAAAGAAATCATTGGAAAATAGAAAACAGCCTTCATCATGTATTGGATGATCTTTTCAGGGAGGACAGATCGTCTGCGAAGAAAAGCAAGAACAACCTGGCGGTTATCAGAAAGATTGTTTATAATCTGATACGGATTGCGATCTTCAAAGAAAAGAAAGAATCAGGTCCGACCGAAATGCGCGACCAATTCAGCGATGACCTGACTCTCATAGAAAAATATGTGTTTAGAGGAATTTCACGCCTCTAAACATATGATAGCACAAATTAAAAAACAGGTATATAGGTTACAGGGGATTTCTGCGCTTTTTTTGCAGGGAAGAATATGTTCGAAAGAAAAAAAGTTTTAACAGAGCATTAAATATTTAGCCTGGCTTCGTGAAACAACCCTGCGGGGAGACGCATCTCTGGAACAGGTATTTCTGGAACTGGAGGGAGAAAATGATGGAGGGGAAGTATGACAAAGACATTATTGAAAAAACAGATGATGGAGCTGTTTTCTTTCTTCTGGCAGGATAAGAAAAAGAATAAAATGCGGACCGGAGACAATCTGGTTCTGTTCGTGCTGCTGTACCTGCTGCTGTTCGGCATGATGGCTTTCCTTTTTTACATGGTTGCTGATATGCTTTGTGAACCGCTGGTCATGGCTGGGATGGGATGGCTGTATTTTTCACTGACAGGGCTGATAGGAATTGCGCTGGGCGTTTTTGGAAGTGTTTTTAATACATATGCCAGTCTTTATTGTGCAAAGGATAATGAATTTTTGCTGGCAATGCCCATTTCTGCTTCGAAAATTCTGCTGATGCGTCTGACCGGGGTCTATGCTATGGGTCTGATGTATGAGCTTCTGGTCATGATTCCGGTATTGTTAAAATATTTTATTACTGCAGGGCCGGGAGCTGCTGCGGTGGCTGGCTCAGTTCTGATTACGTTTGTGATTTCCATATTTGTGCTTACACTGTCGGCGGTACTCGGCTGGGGCGTGGCGCTGATCAGCACGAAAACGAAAAGAAAAAGCCTGATTACGGTGGCTCTGTCTCTTATATTTATCGCAGCCTATTATTATGCTTACGGCATGGCGGCGGGACTTCTGCAGGAAATCGCTTCTGATCCGCAGAAAGCCGGCGGATGGATACGGGGACGTTTCTCACCGCTTTATCACATGGGGCTGGCAGCGGAAGGCAATCCGCTGTCTCTGCTGTATGTGTCCGTACTGGTGAGTTCTCTGTTTGCCCTTGTTTATCTGTTGCTGGCTAAAAGCTACCGTAAAATTGCCACGGCAAATAAAGGGGAAGCAAAGGTGCAGTATAAAGAACGGCGCGCTTCAGTACATTCGGTGCAGCGGGCGCTGCTGGGCAAGGAGTTCAGACGGTTTCTCGGCAGCTCGGCTTATATGCTGAACTGCGGGCTGGGCATAGTGCTGATGGTGATTGCAGCCATTGCATTGCTGTTCAAGGCCGACATGGTGACGGAAACTGATTTCTACCTGTTTGCCGGGGAAGAAGAGCCTCTCGCTTTGATTGCAGCAGCGGCAGTCTGTATGATGGCTTCCATGAACGACATCACAGCGCCTTCCGTTTCTCTGGAGGGCAATAACCTGTGGCTGCTGCAGTCATTTCCGGTGTCCGGCCGGCAGGTATTGATGGCAAAGCTTGGGCTGCATCTGATCCTGACACTGATTCCTGCCGCTGTTCTTACTGTCAGTGTGGAACTGGTACTGAAACCGTCTCCTGTTTTTGCGGTTCTGATTCCTGCGTCAGTGGTTTCATTTATTCTGTTCATGGCGCTGTTCGGGCTGGTGGTCAATCTGAAAATGCCCAATCTGACCTGGACCAGCGAAATCGTCCCCATCAAACAGAGCATGGGAGTGATGATTGTACTGTTTGGCAGCTGGGCACTGGTGGTGGCATTGGCCGGACTGTATGTTCTTTTGAGGAATTATCTCAGTCCTCCGGTCTATCTGGCAGCTGCATCCACGGTACTCCTGGCGGGATCGGCAGCTCTGTTTAGCTGGGTGAAGAATGCGGGGGCGCGGATTTTTGAAAATCTGCAGGCCGGATCATGATGTATGAGAGGAACGGAATCCATGGAAAATATTATTGCAATCAATCATCTGAATAAAAGCTTTGATGAAGTCCGGGCGGTTCAGGATCTGAGCTTCCGGGTGAAGAAGGGAGAGCTGTTTGCTTTCCTTGGTGTAAACGGAGCAGGAAAATCGACGACCATCAATATCATGTGCGGGCAGCTTTCACGGGATAGCGGCAGCGTCATCATTGGTGGAAATGATCTGGACCGGAATGTGGACGGGATCAAGCGTGAACTGGGCGTGGTGTTCCAGAATTCTGTCCTCGATATGGCGCTGAACGTGCGGGAAAATCTGGAAAGCCGCGCGGCGCTGTACGGAATATATGGGGAGGCTTTTCGGACACGTCTGTCGGAACTGGCGCGTCTGCTGGATTTTGAAGATCTGATGAAACGAACGGTTGGAAAACTGTCCGGCGGCCAGCGCAGACGTATCGACATTGCCCGGGCGCTTCTGCACCGGCCCCGGATTCTGATTCTGGATGAACCCACCACCGGTCTTGATCCCCAGACACGGAATATTCTGTGGAATGTGATCAGCGACCTGAGAAAAAATGAAAATCTGACCGTTTTTCTTACGACACATTATATGGAAGAAGCCGCAGATGCCGACTATGTGGTCATCCTGGACGGCGGGAAAATTGCGGCAGAAGGCACACCGCTGGAGCTGAAAAATCAGTATACCGGCGATTATATCACGATTTACGGTGTGGAAGAAGAGAAAATCAGGCTTCTGGGAGCGGATTACGTGCCCATCCGCGATGCGTTCCGGGTATCAGTGCCCGACACAGCTGCAGCGACAGAGCTGATCATCCGATATCCTGATATTTTTCGGGATTATGAGATTACCAAAGGGAAGATGGATGATGTTTTCCTTGCGGTAACAGGTAAAAAACTGACGGGAGGTGCGGTAAAATGAGACAGCTGAATGCATTGGTTAAGCGGAATACGAAGCTGTTTTTTAAGGATAAGGGCATGTTTTTCACATCGCTGATTACGCCGGTTATCCTGCTGGTCCTGTATGCCACCTTCCTGAGTAAAATATACCGTGACACATTTGCCGGAGCGGTTCCTGCCGTTCTTCAGGTACCGGATTCGCTGATCGACGGCTGTGTGGGCGGCCAGCTGATCTCATCCATACTGGCGGTCAGCTGTGTAACGGTTGCTTTCTGTTCCAATATGCTGATGGTACAGGACAAAGTCACCGGCAGCATTCACGATCTGACCATTTCCCCGGTAAAATCCTCCACCCTGGCCATGGGCTACTATTTTGCCACGCTGATTTCTACACTGCTGGTCTGCTATGTGGCGGCTGCCTTCTGTCTCGGTTATGTGGCCATGGAGGGCTGGTACATGTCCGCGGGGGATGTGCTCTGTATCGTACTGGATGTATTTCTGCTGGTCATGTTCGGAACAGCGCTGTCCAGTATCATCGGATATTTTCTTTCCACCCAGGGGCAGATTTCCGCAGTGGGAACTATTGTCAGTGCAGGTTACGGTTTTATCTGCGGCGCCTACATGCCCATTTCCCAGTTCTCGGAGGAACTTCAGAAGGCATTGTCCTTCTTGCCGGGTACATATGGCACATCTCTGCTGCGAAACCATGCGCTGCGGGGGGTCTATGAGGAAATGAGACAGCAGGGATTTCCGGAGGAAGTGGTGGAGGCCATCCGTGATTCCATCGACTGCAATCTCTATTTCTTCGGAGATAAGGTGGAAATCTCCACCATGTATCTGGTTTTGACGGTATCCGTTCTGGTGCTGATTTTTGTATATATCATGCTGAACCGGCTGCAGCCGGAAAAAAATGCGGTAAAGAGGGCTTGACCTGTACGCTGCGTATACCGTTATAATCTGGTTATTATTCAGTGGAGCATTGCGGGTGTTTGCTGAATCTGAAGTATTAACGATTAACAGCTTTATGCTGTGGAGAGTTTTGCTGATTATAAATCAGATGGAGGTTATTGTATGCAGTTAAATGAAGTGTGCCGTCGGGTGGAACTGAGTAAGCGTGCGGTGAAGTATTATGAGGAGCAGGGGCTTCTTTCTGTTGGTAAGGATGCGAATGGATACCGCAATTATACGGAGGAAAATGTTGAGACTCTGCAGAGTATTGCGGTTTACAGGAAGCTGGGGATCAGTATTCATGATATCAGGCGTCTGCTGGCGGGCAGTGATGATGGGTTTCTGGAAGAGATTTACGAAACAAAAGCTGCGGAAATCGATGAGCAGGAACAGGAGCTGCGGGCTCTGCGACGTTTTATTGATGATCATGATACACAGGCTGCGGCAGATGCCATGGAATTCAGAAATATTGCGGAAGCATTGAAAGAGATGATACCGGGCTTTTACGGACAGTATTTTATGAATCATTTTCTGCCCTATCTGCAGCTCCGCATTACAACGCCCGAGCAGAAAGCGGCTTACAGGAATATCATTGAATTCTGGGATAGTACGACCATCCGGGTGCCGCTGTTCATGCGTTTCAGCGGATGGTTGATACAGTGTCTGACACCGGAGCCGTCCATGAAAGCCATGACGGAACGGATCGATGCGCAGATCAGGCAGTATCTGAATCCCACCGATGAGGAGTATGAAAAGCTGAAGCAGCAGATCAGGAAAAATGTACGTATGAAAAATTCCCTGCTGTACCGGTATCACCCTGCGTATATTTCACAGCGCCGATTCATGAAGCAGCTGCAGGATAAGGGTTATAATGATATTTTTATCCCCAATATGATAGCACTGTCACCTAAATACAGGGAGTATCATGATGCGCTGGAAAGCATCAACAGGAGAATCTGCGGGGACCTGGGGCTGTATTATGACTCGAAATACAATCTGGTGATGAAGAAGTGAGGGAGTTGCAGTTCAGAATTCGTGCCGGAGAAAAGGGGGGGAGGCAGGTTATTTCTTTTTCCGGCAAAATGAAGTTCTGAACTGCATATAGGAGGAGAACGCATTTGGTTTGCTGGCGTGTTGGCTGGCTTTGTGTACAATAAATGACGTTGTTTTACTGGGTTTGGTTTTTATTGGCTTTGTTTTTTGGTTTATTTGTTGTGGTTATTCCGGTATAATGAGTTTTTTGTGTTTTGTGAGTTGAAAGGGGGGTGTTGTGATGAAGAATTCGAGGGTGTGTCCGAAGTGCGGGTGCGGTGATATTATTAAGGTGGATGGATATGCGGGGGCTTATGGTTCGGGGAATAATATTATGGTGGGTAAGACGATTTTCTCGGCGGTGAATGTGAATCGATATATCTGCTGTGGCTGTGGATTTACTGAGGAGTGGATTGACAGGGAGGATATTGAGAAGGTGAGGAAGAGTAAAAGGGTGAGATGAAGGTCTGAACAGGATTTTGCAGAAACTGTTTTTAGAATTTGCACAGATAATGGAGGACTAATATTATGAGTATTGTAGTGAATCTGTATTATACAGGTACTGATGGAAACGCACGCAGGTTTATGGAGGAGATGGAGAACAGCGGGACTGCGGAGCTGATCCGTAAGGAAGATGGCAACGAGCGGTATGAATATTTCCTGCCGGTTCATGATCCCGAGACGGTTCTTCTGATCGATCAGTGGAGAGATCAGGGAGCGCTTGATGTTCACCACGCATCGCCTATGATGGGAAAGATTGCGCAGCTGCGTGAAAAATATGATCTGCATATGAAAGTGGAACGGTATGTTGCAGATGAAGGAGGAATCCCGGATTCTGATTCGAAGTTTATTAAGAAATGATACAAGGGTCAAAAGGTCATGGATTTCAATCATTCGTCTGATGAAATGGGGATAACAGCATATGATACGAGGAATCTATCATTATGCGCCCCGTCCCATGTACTGTTCACAATTTCATTTGCCGGGAATTGCGAAGATTCTGGCGGCGGAAGTGCAGTGGTGTCCTGCTAAAGGGATCATTGAAAACGCCGGTGCTTAATGAGCGGGCCGTCCAAATGGACGGTTTGCGAATTTAGCATCCGCTGCGTTTTCACCTGAGCGAGAGCGCGTCCCTGTGCAGGATATCACTGCACTTCCGCCTTACAATCCTCTTATGCCGGCTGAATTCTGAACAGTTACAACATCAGTTTGCTATTTCCCTTTTCTGATGGTACAATATTGTCATGATAATCTGCTTCGGAGAGGTGCGTACGGATATGGGATTTTATCTGAACAGTAAAAAGCCGTCTCTTTTGTTTCAGGAAGAGGCTTTGTCTGCTTATTTTGTGGATAAAACAGATATTTTAATGAACTGGTGCCGTTGATTGAGGCACAGAGTTTTCTCCCGGGTGCCGGTCAGAATCGGGGGAAGGGATATAAATATGTGTGCATTACCAGGCCCAGGCGTTTCGGGAAGACGGTAATAGCCAGATTATTCTGACAGAGCTGACAGCAGCAGGCAGTGAAACATTTGATTTTGCGCCTGCTGTTTTTGTGCTGTTTTGTCCGGTCGTTTTACGTAAATTTCCGGAAATAAAAGTAGAAATAACAAACTTTTCTTAAAATCCCGGACAGGATATAATGGGGATATGATCGACAGTAAATTGCGGAGGATAATGAACAATGAGCAAAACAGCGAATGAAATTCGTGTCAGTCAGGTTGAGATTCGTGACGGGTTCTGGTCGGAGATTCAGAACCGTGTTATTGATGTGGTGATTCCTTTTCAGGAAAAGGTACTGAACGATGAGGTGGAGGGTGTTCCGAAGAGTCATGCCATTGAGAATTTCCGGATCGCAGCGGGATTAAGTGAAGGCGAATTTTACGGAATGGTCTTTCAGGACAGTGATGTGGCAAAATGGCTGGAGGGTGTGGCGTATTCACTGGCTGTGAAACCGGACCCGGCGCTGGAGGCGCGGGCCGATGGTATTATTGATATTATTGAAAAAGCACAGCAGCCGGACGGGTATCTGGATACCTATTTTATCATCAAAGAGCCGGAGCACCGCTGGCAGAATCTGGAGGAATGCCATGAGCTTTACTGTGCGGGCCATATGATGGAAGCAGCAGTGGCTTACTATGAGACCACCGGCAAGGATAAGCTGCTGGGAGTGGCACAGCGTATGGCGGATCATATTATCAGCCGGTTCGGGGAAGGAAAAGAACGGGGAATCCCCGGGCATCAGGAGGTGGAAATCGGCTTGATGAAGCTGTACCGTGCTGCGGGTAAGGAGGAATATAAAGAAATGGCCCGTTTCTTCCTGGAGGAGCGGGGGAAAAATCCCGGTTATTTCTATGAGGAGAAAAAGAAACGGGGCTGGCAGCACTGGGGACAGTACAGTCTGGAGCCTCTGAATACCACCTATGCGCAGGTGCATGCTCCCATTTATGAGCAGAAAAAAGCGGTTGGACATGCAGTTCGTGCGGTTTATATGTACACAGCCATGGCAGATCTGGCCGGTGAAGACGGTGATAAACGGCTGTATGATGCGTGCCTTACGCTGTGGAATAATATTGTAAATCAGCAGATGTATATTACCGGCGGTATCGGTTCCACGGTGGAAGGGGAAGCGTTCTCCACAGACTATGATCTGCCCAACGATATGGCTTATGCGGAAACCTGTGCTTCCATTGCCATGGTATTTTTTGCCAGACGGATGCTGGAAGCGGAGCCCGACGGGCGGTTTGCGGACATTATGGAACGGGAGCTGTACAACGGTACCATCAGCGGAATCCAGCTGAACGGGAAACAGTATTTTTACGTCAATCCTCTGGAGGTCAATCCCGGGATTTCCGGGAAAATATTCGGCTATCGCCACGATCTTCCCGAACGTCCGGGCTGGTATGAATGCGCCTGCTGTCCCATCAATCTGGTGCGGATGGTGACGTCACTGGGTTCCTATGCATGGAGTGAAAATGAAACCACCATTTATTCCCATCTGTTTATAGGGCAGAAGGCAGATCTGGTAAAAGCGGAGATTGTAGTGGAAACAGAATATCCCTGGGAAGGAAAGGTATCTTATGAGATTTTCCCGAAAACGGAGAATCCCTTTACACTGGCCATTCATCTTCCATCCTATGTAAAGACGGAAGAGGAACGCACCGCAGTCACCGTAAACGGAGAACCGGTTTCCATTGAAAAACAGATGAGAAAAGGTTATCTTTATGTGACACGTACATGGCAGACCGGTGACCGGGTGAATATCTGTTTTGCCATGACGGTGAGAAAGTTGTTTGCCAACGGGAAGGTGCGGGATGACGCCGGCTGCGTGGCGCTGATGCGGGGGCCCTTTGTTTATTGCTTCGAAGGGACGGACAATGGAGAAGAAATTCAGTCACTTCGGATTCCACGGGAACTGCATGCCAAAGCGTACCGGTGTGAAGACGGCGTTCTGAAGGGCAATGTGCTGCTGAAAATACCGGGATACCGCATGTGTACGGGAGATGCACTTTACAGCGAGGAACGCCCGCGTAAGGAGGAAACTGTTATGACGGCAATCCCCTATTATGCATGGGCAAACCGGGGAGAAAATCAGATGAGAGTCTGGATGCTGGAGGAGCAGACAACGGAGTAAAAACGGAGAACCGGATACAATGTCCGGAATGGTGAACGGGAGGGAAAACGGTATATGGATTTGAATTTGAATAACAACAGGATTACTGTAATCAACGAGTATCTGCTGGGTGATATGAAGCTCTGCTATCTTCTGGACCGGGAAAACGGCGGCGTGGGCATGCTGCTGCTTCCGGCTGGTCTGCCTCTTTCTGACGGAATCAGGAAACGGGAAGAGATGGAACCACTGGTTCAGATGAAGCTGACGGGTGATATTTACGGGGAAGCGTATGCCATGGGCAATACCATGCGCAACAGTGAGACTGTCCGCTGTCTTGTATTTAAAGAGCAGACCAGCAGGCTGGAAAAGGGAGTTCTTGAAATCTGTACCACTCTGGAGGATAAACGGCATTATATGGTTACACACCATGTATTATGGAAAGAGGGTACACCTTATGTCAGAATTTTCTGCCGGTTTTTCAATCACAGCGAGGAACGGTGTACACTGGAAATGATGGAAAGCTTTTCCCTGGGCGGTCTGTCTCCCTATCTGGAGGGGGATGGTCACGGCTGTCTGTATGTTCATCGAATCCGCAGTGTGTGGAGTCAGGAGGGGCGCCATGAGGCCATTGCAGCGGAGAATCTGCAGCTGGAGCCTTCCTGGGGATACCATGCGGTTCGCTGTGAGCGCTACGGACAGGCCGGATCCATGCCTGTGAACAAATATTTTCCCTTTGCAGCAGTGGAGGACCGGGAAAATCATGTATTCTGGGGCGCGCAGATTGCCCATAACGCTTCCTGGCAGATGGAACTGTACCGGAAAGATGACGGTCTGGCAGTCAGCGGCGGACTGGCGGACCGGGAACTGGGCCACTGGATGAAGCATGTGGAGCCCGGAGAGCATTTTCAGACACCGGAAGCCATTGTTACCGCAGCACATACGGAGTCATTTGACATGTTCACGGAGAGACTGACCCGTGCAGCGCTGGAAGGGCTGGAGCGGGCACCGGAAACAGAGCGGGATCTGCCCATTATTTTCAACGAATACTGCACCACCTGGGGGAATCCGTCCCATGACAATATTGTAAAAATCGCAGACTGCTTGAAAGGTAAAGGCTTTCAGTACTTTGTGATTGACTGCGGCTGGTACAAGGAGGAGGGTGTTCCCTGGGATATCAGCATGGGAGATTATGAGGTATCCAAAATCCTGTTTCCCCGGGGGCTTGATCAGACCGTGGAGGCCATACGGTCTGCCGGCATGATTCCCGGCATCTGGTTTGAAATCGAAAATGTGGGCCGGGCCGCAAGGGCGTATCAGCAGGAGGAACACCTGCTTCACAAAGACGGGCATGTACTGACCAGCTACTTCCGGCGGTTCTGGAATCTGTGTGATCCCTGGGTGGAGGAGTATCTGACCGAAAAGGTGATTGGCACACTGAAACAGTACGGCTTCGGCTACATGAAGATCGATTACAACGAAACCATCGGAATCGGATGCGACGGTGCCGAATCACCCGGAGAAGGACTGCGGAGAAACATGGAAGCCTCCAAAGTCTTCATCGAAAAAGTCAAGGCGGAAATTCCGGACATCGTGCTGGAAAACTGTGCATCAGGCGGACACCGTCTGGAGCCGGGGCTCATGAGTCAGGTAAGCATGGCATCTTTCTCCGATGCCCATGAATGTGAAGAAATCCCCATCATCGCAGCAAACCTGCACCGGGTCATCCACCCCGCACAAAGCCAGATCTGGGCCGTCATCCGCAAAGAGGATTCCCCCAAGCGCATCGCCTACTCCATCACCAACACCTTTCTGGGAAGAATGTGTCTCTCCGGCGATGTCACCGACCTCACCGGAGAACAATGGCAGATTATTGAAAAGGGCATGGCATTTTACCGGAAAATCGTTCCGGCCATCCGAAACGGACAATCCTACCGGTTCGGACCGAAGATCAGAAGCGCCAGACACCCCGAAGGATGGCAGGGTCTGCTGCGTATCGAACGGGAAACAGAGGAAGAAGCCTTCCTGGCCATTCACACCTTTGACGGTCCCCTGCCGGAAATAATCGAAATTCCCCTGCCTGATGGTTGTCCGGAGCAGATCGTGGAAATTTACTCTTACGAAGCGGAAAAGGAAAATGTGGAAATCAGAAACCATGTGCTGTATTATGAACCTGACGAAAACCGGAAGGGGATTGCGGTACGGATGAAAATGTAGTGATTTTTTATAGAGAGTGAATGATATAGGAAAAACGGTGTATAGTTTAAGAGTAAACAAAAAAGAATATAAATTTTGCGAATATTCACGAAAATAAAAAAATCAAAAAATATGTGAATGCCCAGGGGGACAGGAAACATTATATTCCCAAAGAGATTGGATATGATACCCCTCTGCTGATGGAAAATGGGGAGTATTCTTTGGAAGTGAACCCGTTATTTGGTCAGACAGAAGAAATTCCAACGGATGGTCCTTCCAGCAAAGGAGATGTCTCAATATGAAGATTCCAATGGGGTTCAGGTATTTTTATCCGGCATCGAAGAAGGTGGAGAAGTGTTCCAGGATGGAACTATAGCCTGGGCAGTAGTTTCTCATGAGAATGAACCTTCTTCTTCTGATTATTCTACAATCAGCGGCAGCAGTACAAATGGGAGAATTGCTACTACTATAAACACTCTGTCAAAAGCAGAAGGGATTTATGATGTTTATGTAAAAGTAAAAGATGCACAGGGAATTTGGTCAGAACCTGCTATGGCTGTTTTGTATCATTTTCCGGATGCAGCTTATGATGGTTCCTTTGCTCTCAGCGCGGAAAGTTTAACAGAAAACGCAGAAGAGTCGTCTTCCTGGAAATTGAAATGGGATATTGGGGAAGAATCTTCTGCTTCCTCTGAAAGAATAACATCTGCAGATCTTTATGTAAGCCTGAATGGAGATACTTTTGCTAAAAAACAAACAGTTACAACAGGGGAAATTCAGCTTGACTTTTCAGAAGTGGAAACTTATGCTATGTAC
>JALFLM010000071.1 GCA_022774705.1 Lachnospiraceae bacterium
TACATCCACTGATCCATAACAATGGTAGGGCGATCCACTTTGCCCAGATGGGATACGGAATCCTCTGTCAGGACACATACACCGTAGGAAGTGATCAGCTCAGGAATACCGTGATTAATCTCCGGATCGCAGTGGTAGGGACGTCCTGCCAGAACAATGCCGTGTCTGCCGGTTTTTTCCATGTACTTCAGAACTTCTTCGCCCTTCTGCTGGATATCCTGTTTCACAGCCAGCAGTTCTTCCCAGCCGGCATGAGCCGCTTCGGCAACTTCTCTGGCAGGAATACCGAACTCCTCTTTGAAAATGGTCACAAGGCGTTCCGTAATCGTCTTTTCATTGCTGAAAGACATGAACGGATTCATAAAACGGATGTGGGAATCGCTCAGTTCTTCCACATTGTTTTTAATGTTTTCCGAATAGGAAGTAACAATGGGGCAGTTGTAATGGTTCTGGGCACCTTCTGTTTCCACCCGTTCGTAGGGAATGCTGGGATAGAAGATCACATCGGGATGCTTTTTGATCAGCCAGCTGATGTGGCCGTGAGCCAGCTTGGCCGGGTAGCATTCTGATTCGCTGGGAATGGATTCAATACCCAGTTCATATACCTTTCTGCTGGATTTAGGGGAAAGGATGAGGGAAAAGCCCAGTTTACGGAAGAATACAGCCCAGAAAGGATAATCTTCATACATATTCAGCACCCGGGGGATTCCCACAGTACCGCGGGGAGCATCCTTTGCAGGGAGCGGTTTGTAGTTAAATACCCTTCTGTATTTGTAATCGAACAGGTTGGGAATCTCCTTTTTCTTTACTTCCTGTCCCAGTCCCCGTTCGCAGCGGTTGCCGCTGATATACTGACGTCCTCCGTCAAAGGTGTTGACTGTCAGCAGACAGTGGTTGTTGCAGCCCTGACAGCGGGTCATGCTGGTTTCGTAGTGCAGAGAGAGTATCTTCTGACAGGGAAGCATAGAAGTTTCCATACCCGGTGTATACCGTTCTCTTGCTACCAGTGCAGCACCGAAGGCACCCATGATGCCGGCAATATCGGGGCGGATCGCTTCGCAACCTGAGATTTTTTCAAAACTGCGCAGAACGGCGTCATTATAGAACGTGCCGCCCTGTACAACGATGGATCTTCCCAGATCTTCGGGGGAAGCAATCTTGATTACCTTATACAAAGCGTTCTTGATAACGGAATAGGCAAGCCCTGAGGAAATATCCGCAACAGTTGCCCCCTCCTTCTGTGCCTGTTTTACGTTGGAATTCATGAAAACGGTACATCTTGTACCGAGATCGATGGGATTTTTGGCAAACAGCGCTTCTTTTGCAAAGTCCTGAACGCTGTAGTTCAGGGATTTTGCAAAGGTTTCAATGAAGGAACCGCAGCCGGAAGAGCAGGCTTCGTTCAGAAGCACGTTGTCAACGGTGTGATCCTTGATCTTGATACACTTCATATCCTGTCCGCCGATATCCAGAATGCAGTCCACATTGGGATTGAAAAAAGAAGCGGCATAATAGTGGGCAACGGTTTCCACTTCTCCTTCATCCAGCATGAGGGCGGCTTTCAGAAGTGCCTCGCCGTAGCCGGTGGAACAGGAGTAGACGATCTGAGCCTCGTCGCTGATCTGATCGGTAATCTCGTGAATGGCACGGATCGCTGTGGAAAGAGGACTGCCGTTATTGTTGTCATAGAAAGAGTAGAGCAGAGTGCCGTCCTCGCCTACGACAGCCACCTTGGTTGTGGTTGAACCTGCATCAATGCCCAGGAAACAGTTGCCCTTATAGTCTGCCAGGGAACCTTTTTTTACGGTATGCTTTGCGTGGCGTGCCTTAAATGCATCGTAATCTTCCTGACTTTCAAACAGGGGGTCGAGACGCTTGATCTCGAATTCCATCTTGATGCCGTTGTGAAGGCGTTCGTAGAGTTCTGCCATGGGAACAACGGTTTCTCCCTCCTGGTTCATGGCAGCGCCCATGGCTGCAAACAGGTGGGAATGATCCGGCGCAATTACTTCATCGGGCGTCAGGTTCAGCGTACGGATAAATGCAGCTTTCAGTTCAGTCAGGAAATGGAGAGGACCTCCGAGAAATGCCACATGACCGCGGATGGGCTTGCCGCAGGCAAGACCGCTGATGGTCTGATTGACAACCGCCTGGAATATGGAAGCGGCCAGATCTTCTCTGGTGGCACCCTCATTGATCAGCGGCTGGATATCGGTTTTTGCAAATACACCGCAGCGGGCTGCAATGGGATAAATTGCCTTGTAATTTTTGGCATATTCGTTCAGACCGGCCGCATCTGTCTGAAGCAGAGAAGCCATCTGATCGATGAAGGAACCGGTACCGCCTGCGCAGATTCCGTTCATACGCTGGTCAACACCGTTGGTATAGTAAATGATCTTGGCATCCTCACCGCCCAGCTCGATGGCCACGTCGGTCTGAGGAGCGTAACTTTTCAGTGCTGTGGATACTGCCACAACTTCCTGTACAAAAGGAATTTCCAGATGTTTTGACAGGGTAAGGCCGCCGGAACCGGTAATCATGGGTGCGATATTGATGGGACCTGTTACGTCCAGGGCTTTTTTGATAAGAGAAGCCAAGGTTTCCTGAATATTGGCGTAATGCCTCTGATAATCGGAGAAAATCAGTTTCTGCTCAGGATCCAGTAAAGCGACTTTTACTGTGGTGGAACCGATATCGATTCCGAGACTGTAAGTGTTATTCATATTATGCACGGCCGCCGGGGCCGCATCCTCCTCTTCTGATATCAATTTACGGTAATTGTCCGGCAGAGCAGATGTCTGCCGGATTCATTCAGAACCGTTCAGTTCAGGCTGAACAGCATTGTCATTATAATACCTTTTATTAGGAAATTCAATGAGCAAAAACACCAGATTGTCCCGGACGATTATTAAAAATCCTGTCGATATCCTGTAACAGGTTGACAAAAAAATAAATCAAATTTATAATTTACACAGTTGCTGTGCCCGTAGCGGCAGAGTGAACCATTGTTTGCAGGAAGGAGTTTTAACTGCTATGGTTAAATACTACAGATCAGTAGATAATATACTGATGGAAGAAAACTCTGCCAGAGAAAACAGCTGGATTGCTCTCACCAATCCCACGGCAGGTGAGATTCTGGATGTTGCAGAAGATAATGGAATCATTGTCAGTGATCTGAAAGCGGCATTGGACGATGAAGAACGTTCCCGTATCGAAGTGGAAGACGATTACACCATGATCCTGGTTGATATACCGACCATTGAACAGCGTGATGACAGGGACTGGTACATTACGATTCCCATGAGTATTATCGTAAAAAGTGACCGGATCATCACGGTATGTCTGCAGGATACTCCTGTACTGAAGTCGTTTGTGGACGGGCGTGTAAAACATTTCAGCACCGGCTGGCGCAGCCGGTTTATTTTACAGATTCTTTACCGCAATGCCTCATGGTTTATTCATTATCTGCGTATGATTGACAAGGAAAGCGATGCCATGGAGGAAAAGCTGGGTGACGGTACCACCAGGAATCAGGAGCTGATCGAACTGATGGGTCTGGAGAAGTCACTGGTGTATTTCAAGACCTCCCTCCGCTCCAATGAAGTGGTGCTGGAAAAGCTTCTCAAGCTTCCGCGTTTTGAAAAGTATCCCTCTGACGAGGATCTGCTGGAGGATGTCATCATCGAGAACAAGCAGGCTATTGAGATGGCGAATATCTATTCCGGCATTCTGGAAGGTATGATGAACGCGTTTTCTTCCGTTGTTTCCAATAATCTGAACCAGGTCATGAAGATTCTGGCAGCCGTAACCATTGTTCTGTCCATTCCCACCATGGTTTCCAGTTTTTACGGTATGAATGTGAATACGGCGGGTATGCCGTTCTCAGGAACTGTGGATGGCTTCCTGATCATTATCATATTTTCACTGATTCTCTCGCTGATTGTGGCACTGATCCTGAAGATCAAGCATATGTTTTAAAGGAGTTGCGAAGATATATGAACTGGTTACAGAAACTGGAAAGGAAATTTGGAAAGTATGCCATACACAATCTGATGACATACGTAATCATACTGAATATTGCCGGTTTTATTCTGATGACTGCTCAGCCGCAGATTTATTATCAGTATCTGCAGCTGAGTGTTGAGGCTGTGCTTCAGGGGCAGGTATGGAGACTTGTGACATTTCTGCTGGAGCCTCCCGCTGGCAATATCATCAACATGATTTTTTTCTGCCTGCTTTACTGGACGATCGGATTGGCTCTGGAAAACACGTGGGGTGCTTTCCGATTTAACCTGTACTATTTTTCAGGAGTACTGTTCCATATTATTGCGGCTTTTGTGATTTATGGAATCTGGAGATACGATATGCAGCTGAATCTGATGTATCTGAATATGTCTCTGTTCATGGCATTCGGTGCTGAGTTCCCTGATTATGAAATTCTGCTGATGTGGATTCTGCCGGTTAAGATGAAGTGGCTGGCAATTATTGACGGTCTCTGGCTGGCTGCAACGATTGTGGGAGGATTTCTGACGATTATATTCGAACCGTCACTGATCGGCATCAATTCTTCGGTGCCTTCCGCTGTGGCAGCACTGATTGCTGCGGCCAATTTCCTGCTGTATTTCTTTAACAGCAGCCGGTTTGCGAGGTATTCGCCGAAGCAGGTGATAAGAAGAGCCGACTATCAGAAAAAGGTAAAAATGGCAGCCCCCAAAGGAAAGGGGAGTACAAGACACAGATGCGCAGTCTGCGGCAGAACGGAAAAAGACGGTGACGATCTTGAATTCCGCTACTGCTCCAAGTGCGACGGTGCATATGAATATTGTCAGGACCATTTGTATACACACAAACATGTTACGAAAAACGAAAACTGAAGGTCTGATGTCTATCCAGATGGATCGGGCCGGTTTTTGAAAAGGAAAGGAATTTGTTCAAAATGAGGAAAACAAAGATTATCTGTACCATGGGACCCGCTGTTGATGACCCTGAAGTAATGAAAAGCCTGATTCAGAATGGCATGAATGTTGCCAGATTCAATTTCTCTCATGGTTCTCATGCAGAGCAGAGAGAACGTTTTCAGCAGCTGAAGCGTCTGAGAGAGGAACTGGGAGTTCCGGTTGCAGCTCTGCTGGATACAAAAGGCCCCGAAATCAGAACCGGAGTTCTGAAAGACGGGCAGAAAGTAAAACTGGAGCAGGGCCAGGCATTTACCCTGACCACCCGCAGCGTGGTTGGTGACGCATCCTGCGTGCAGATCAATTACGACGGTCTGAATGAAGATGTGGAGCCCGGCAATCAGATCCTGATCGATGACGGTCTGATCGGACTTGAAGTGGTCTCCGTGGATGGCCCCGATATTCACTGTACTGTGTCCAACGGCGGTGAACTGGGTGAGCGAAAGGGTGTGAATGTACCCAATGTGAAGATCAATCTGCCGCCCATCACCGAGAAGGACAGAGATGATATCATTTTTGGTATTGAACAGGGGTTTGACTTTATTGCCGCTTCTTTTGTCCGCAATGTGGATGCTGTTCTGGAGATCCGTGAGATCCTGCAGGAGTACGGCGCCAACGATATCAAGATTATCTCCAAGATTGAAAACCGGGAAGGTGTGGAGAATATTGACTCCATCATCAAGGCCAGCGACGGCGTCATGGTAGCCCGCGGCGATCTGGGTGTGGAGATTCCTGCGGAAGAAGTTCCCTATATTCAGAAGACTATTATCAAGAAGTGCAATGATCAGTTCAAGACTGTAATTACAGCAACACAGATGCTTGATTCCATGATGCGCAATCCCCGCCCCACAAGAGCGGAGGTAGCCGATGTGGCCAATGCGGTTTATGACGGAACCGACTGTGTTATGCTTTCCGGTGAGACAGCAGCCGGCAAATACCCTCTTGATGCGCTGAATATGATGTGCAGGATCTGCGAAAATGCAGAATCCCATCTGGATTATGAGAAGATCATTTCTGAAAGAAGAAAATACAGAAGAAGAGGAATTTCCACAGCTGTGGTATATGCTGCAGCAGCCACCGGTCTTCACATGAATGCCAGATATATTGTAACTCCGACGCTGAGCGGCTTTACCGCACGGATGATGGCCAAGTTCAGACCGCATTGTCCGATTCTTGCGCTGAGTCCCAGTGATTCCAACCTTCGCAAGATGCAGATCCTCTGGGGTGTAACTCCCATGCATTCCGAGATGCTTCACGGGGATGGTGCTGCAGTTATTGATTCCGCTTACGAGATTATTCAGGAATCCGGTCGTATAGAACCCGGTGATACGGTTATCATTACAGCCGGCGTTGTTTCCAAGAATGAACATGTAATCAAGGGCGTTACCAATACCATGCAGGTGCTGACCGCCAGATAGAGCAAACTTTTTTATCACAGAACAGAAAAGCTGTCGTATTGAACGGCAGCTTTTTATAAATGTTATCTATTTTTGTTTATTAAGGAAGGATTGTGTGGGAAAATATCTGTTTATTGCTGAAAAACCAAGTGTGGCTCAGGAATTTGCCAAAGCGCTGAAGGAGCCTATGCGGAGAAACAACGGGTTTCTGGAGTCTGCACGCTATGTGGTGACCTGGTGTGTGGGCCATCTGGTTACCATGAGCTATCCTGAGGCCTACGATCCGGTTTTGAAAAGCTGGAGGCTTGACAGGCTTCCTTTTATCCCGAAAGAGTATAAATATGAGGTCATCGATCAGGTAAAGGATCAGTTTGAAATCGTAAAGAAGCAGCTGAATCGTCCTGATGTGGAAGTAATCTATGTCTGTACCGACTCCGGGCGGGAAGGGGAATACATATACCGTCTGGTGGAACAGATGGCCGGTGTTTCGGGAAAGACGCGCAAACGTGTCTGGATTGATTCCCAGACGGAAGAGGAGATTCTGAAAGGAATCAAAAATGCAAAGGATCTGTCTGCCTATGACAATCTGGCAGCCTCCGCCTATATGCGGGCCAGAGAGGATTATCTGATGGGAATCAATTTTTCCCGTCTTCTGACATTGGTATACGGCAGGGAGATCAGTCAGGTAACCGGCAGCAGCCATACGGTGATTTCCGTGGGACGTGTCATGACCTGTGTTCTGGGAATGGTAGTCCGCAGAGAGCGGGAAATCCGGGATTTCGTCAAAACACCGTTTTACAGAGTACAGGTCCAGGTGGACTGCGGCGGTCATATAGTTACTGCAGAATGGAAAGCGGTGGAAGGCAGCAGGTATTATGCTGCATCAAAACTGTACAAGGACAGCGGCTTTCTTCAGAAGGAGGATGCTCAGGCCATGATCGATCATCTTTCCGATCCCTGGCCGGCCCAGGCAGCTGTCTGTCTGAAAGAGAAGAAAAAGGAAAAAAAGAACCCTCCGCTGCTCTATAATCTGGCGGAACTGCAGAATGACTGTTCCAAACGGCTGAAGATCAGTCCGGATACCACACTGAAGATTGTTCAGGAGCTGTATGAGAAAAAGCTGGTGACCTATCCCCGTACCGATGCCAGAGTTCTTTCCACCGCTGCCGCCAAAGAGATCGACCGGAATCTGAAAGGGCTTGCCGGTCTGGATTCCGTGGGTGGATTTGCCCGGGAGATACTGGAAAAAGGCAGCTGGAAAAATATTTCCAGAACCCGTTATGTAAATGATAAACAGATCACAGACCACTATGCCATCGTTCCCACCGGTCAGGGCCTGAGAGCACTGGGCAGTCTGAAAGGGTATGGGGGCCGGGTTTACGATATGATCGTGCGCCGTTTTCTGAGCATTTTTTATCCTGCAGCGGTTTATGATAAGTATTCTCTGGCTTTTCAGATCAAGGAAGAAAAGTTTTTTGCCGGTCTGAAGCTGCTCGCCGATCCGGGCTACATGGTGGTTACCGGGGAACATCTGTGGAAGAAAAATGCGCCGGAAACTGCGCAGAAACAGGACAGGATCTCTGTTCCCGGTGATAATGAAAAAACGGAGAATTCAGGGAAAGACAGCGGAGATGGCAGCGATGGTAAAGATGGCGGTGACGAAGCTGACATGTCTGTTCAGGAGCAGGCGGCTTTTCTGGAAGCACTGAAAAAGATCAGAAAAGGAGATGTATTTCCTGTGAAGGAATTCAAGATCAGGGAAGGCGAAACATCCCCGCCCAGACGCTACAATTCCGGTTCCATGATTCTGGCCATGGAAAACGCGGGCCAGCTCATAGAAGATGAAGAGCTCAGAGAGCAGATCAAAGGAAGCGGCATCGGAACTTCCGCCACCAGAGCGGAGATCCTGAAAAAACTGTTCAATATCCGGTACCTGAGCCTGAATACAAAGACTCAGGTAATTACGCCTGCCATGCTGGGAGAGATGGTTTATGAGGTGGTCAATGATTCCATCGTTCATCTTCTGAATCCGGAACTGACTGCCAGCTGGGAAAAAGGTCTGACTTACGTGGCGAATGGAACGATCACCACGGAAGAATATATGCAGAAGCTGACCGGTTTTATTGTGCGCCGGACGGAAAGTGTCCGTTCAAAACGCAACGTAAGCGACATTCAGCGCAATTTCCACACGGTTCAGAAGTATTATAAATGATATTATAAGCAGGAGGTATTGTAATGGAAGAACTGAAAACAGTAAATCTTTATAATCTGACACATACAAAAGCAGCCGGTCTTCTGGAGAAGACTGAATATCCCTGGGAGGCTCTGGCCGGCATCGGTGACCTGATTCTGGAACTGGGGCCGAAGCTGCCGGGAGACCGTTATGAGGAGCGGGAGGGAAATATCTGGATTGCAAAATCAGCAAAGGTAGCTCCTACCGCGTCGATTACAGGGCCTGCCATCATCGGAGAGGAGACGGAAATCCGCCACTGTGCTTTTATCAGGGGCAATGCGCTGGTGGGAGATCATGCGGTTGTAGGCAACTCCACAGAATTGAAAAATGTGATTATTTTTGACAATGTACAGGTACCCCATTATAATTACGTGGGTGATTCCATTCTGGGCTATAAATCTCATATGGGTGCCGGCTCCATCACTTCCAATGTCAAATCCGACAAGAAGCTGGTGGAGATCCACACGCCGGAAGGTAATCTGGCAACCGGACGCAAAAAAGTGGGTGCTCTGGTTGGTGACGGTGTTGAAGTCGGCTGCGGCAGCATCTTAAATCCCGGAACCGTTATCGGCCGCGACAGCAACATCTATCCGCTGTCCAGTGTAAGAGGATTCGTACCGGCCGGTTCCATTTACAAAAAACAGGGCGAAATCGTTGCAAAAGTACAGGATTAACAGTCCGGGGACAGTAATCCGGGCAGGCATAACAGCGCAGGGCGAATCAACAGGTTCCTCTGCGCTGTTCGTTCAGGAAATGATTCAGCTCTGCCCCCAGCAGAACGATGCAGAGACAGAAATAGATCCACAAAAGCAGCAGCAGGATGGCTCCCAGACTGCCGTAGATGTGTGAATAGTTTGTAATATTCTGAATATAGAATTCATAAAAGACGGAAAATATGATCCAGGCAGCAGCGGAGAAAACTGCTCCCCAGAACTGTTCCCTGAAACGGATATTCCGGCCCGGGTAAAAAGTATAGAGACACATGAAAAACAGGATCAGAATCGGTACTGCCGCCAGCAGGCGGAACCGGAGAAACAGCTGCAGTATATGGTACAGCGGCGGAAGGAACCGGCTGATCAGTTTCTGGAGACTGCTGCCGAACATCAGCACTGCAATGGTGAAAAACAGGATAATGATCAGAAAGATCATATAAAAGAAGCTGATCAGCCGCGCTTTGATAAAACCGTGCCTTTTTCTGCTGCCGTAGATTTCATTCAGTCCCCGCTCAATGGCATAAACGCCCTTGGAGGAACTCCACAGGGCACCCAGCAGCGATACGGAGATCAGTGCACCGCTGGACTGAATATAAAGCTCACTGATGATAAAGGACAGCCCGCGGGAGAAATTATCATCTCCGATTTTATCCAGCATCTGAAAAAGTTTTTGGAGCACATTGGGGGACAGAAACTGGAAAACATTCAGAATTGCCATCAAAAAGGGGATTGCGGACAGCTGAAGGAAAAACGCCGCCTGGGCACCGTATACGGTCAGCTTTTTTTCGACGATTTCATTTTTCAGCTGATATAAAGTTATAAACAGATTCATGGATCTTCTCTTTCCGGATTATTGTTGATACACAAAATCCTTGACATTCATGGATTTAATGTTATTATATTATAATGTATGGAAAATAAAATCAAGTAAAAGCGTTGAAGGCGTTGGATTTATTCCTGCAGTAGATGCAGTATATTCCATCAGAGAGAGACAGCCACCGGCTGAAAGCTGTTTCGGGTTCTGTACTGTGTCGAATTTCCCGCCCGAGCCTCTGTACTGAACGATTGTTCTGACTGATTCACCAGGTGCAGTTCATTAAGTACAGACGTGATGCACGTTACGCATGTAAGTGCCTGCTGCGCTGCGGCAGGAATCAGGGTGGTACCGCGGAAGATGATTCGTCCCTTATCCTTTTTGGATAAGGGTTTTTTTATTATTGTTCGAAGTCGGGCTCTGTTTTATACCGGTTGTGAATTATAATAATCTCTGATTGAATCTGAGCTGCGGTCGCAAGTATGTACTATTCAGAAAGGATATCAGGTATGAAAGAAAAACTTGAAGGCATTAAAAAGGAAGCGCTTGCATTAATTGAAAACGCTGACAAAATGGACAAACTGAATGAAGTAAAAGTTGCCTACCTGGGTAAAAAGGGTCAGCTGACTGCTCTTTTAAAAGGTATGAAAAATATTGCTCCGGAAGAAAGACCTGCATTCGGCCAGATGGTCAACGAAGTACGTTCCCAGCTGGAGAATGTGCTGGAGGAGAAAAAGACTGCACTGGCAAAGGCTGCCAGAGAAGCACAGATGAAAGCGGAATGCATTGACGTTACCCTGCCCGCCAGAAAGCAGGCGGCAGGTCACAGACACCCCAATCATGTGGCACTTGACGAAGTAGAACGTATTTTTATCGGTATGGGTTATGAAGTTGTGGAAGGTCCTGAAGTGGAATATGACTACTACAATTTCGAAGCGCTGAATATCCCCGCCAATCATCCGGCCAAGGACGAGCAGGATACATTCTATATCACTGACAAGATTCTGCTGAGAACCCAGACTTCACCGGTTCAGGTCAGAACCATGGAAAAACAGCCTCTGCCTATCCGTATGATTGCACCCGGCAGAGTATTCCGTTCCGACGAAGTGGACGCAACCCATTCTCCTTCCTTCCATCAGATCGAAGGTATGGTTATCGATAAGAATATTACATTTGCCGATCTGAAGGGTACTCTGCAGCAGTTTGCAAAGGAAATGTTCGGAGAGGATACAAAGGTTAAATTCCGCCCCCATCATTTCCCCTTCACAGAGCCCAGTGCGGAAGTGGATGTAACCTGTTTCAAATGTCATGGCAAGGGCTGTCGTTTCTGTAAGGGAGAAGGCTGGATTGAAATTCTCGGCTGCGGCATGATTCATCCCCGCGTACTGGAG
>JALFLM010000091.1 GCA_022774705.1 Lachnospiraceae bacterium
AATGCTTCTCTAATATCCAACTTGCCCTTCATATCAATATAATTCTTCAGTGTAATTCCCTGAACCAATTCCATAACAATGAAATAAACGCCGTCATCTTCCCCAACATCATATACATTCACAATGTTCGGATGAGATAAACCTGCTGCGGACTGGGCTTCCACCCTGAATTTCTTAACGAATGTTGCATCGGTACTGTATTCCTGTTTCAAATCCTTAATCGCAACCAGCCTGTTCAGGACATGGTCCTTCGCCTTGTAGACATCAGCCATACCGCCGGAGCCGATTTTCATAATAATCTCATATCTGTTAATCAGATAACTGCCTGGAATTAACATTCGTTCACCTCCTCAATCCGGGGCTCAATAACAATAACAGTAATATTGTCATAGCCGCCATTTTCCTTTGCTTCATCTATAAGTATCCTGACTGAATCTTCTACACTATTCGAAGAAATAACATCATATAAACGCTGATCCTCAACCATATTGGACAATCCGTCCGAGCACATCATCACCTTGTCCCCGGGCTTTAAATCCACTTCAAAAAAATCTGCCTTTACTTCCCAGGCCACACCGATGGCTCTGGTAATCACATTCTTCTCCGGATGATTCCTTGCCTGCTCTTCTGTCAATTCACCGGCTCGCATCATCGCTGCCACATAGGAATGATCTTCTGTCACTTGATTAATCTCATGACCGATCAAATACAGTCTGCTGTCACCTACATTGGCCACATAGAGCTGTCCGTCCTCTGCGAAGGCAACAACCATCGTCGTTCCCATTCCCGCAAGCTCTTCGTTCTCAAAAGACTTCTCCAGAACCTTGCGGTTTGCCTCAGCGATGCCCTCATCCATCACACGGATCAGATTGCGGTTCTCCGTGTGTCTGATATAATCAAGGAATGTCTCAATGGCATATCTGGAGGCATAATCACCGGCCTGATGCCCTCCCATTCCATCTGCAACAATAAACAAATTCGGAAATGGCCCTATAGGAGTTGTTGAACAGAAATATCCATCCTGATTCATCGTCCTCACGCAGCCAATATCTGTTCCGGCATATGCCTGCATATTATCCCTCCTTCTCTCCTGACTGTTCCATATATTTCTTTCTTAATTGTCCACAGGCAGCCTGTATATCTCTGCCCATTTCCCTTCTTATAGTAACATTTCTTCCATATTTTTCAAGCATATTTTTAAATTTGAGGACAGCATCTGCCTCTGTCTGTCTGTAGCTTCTTTCTTCAATCGGGTTCACCGGTATGAGATTAATATGGCAGTTGATGCCCTCCAGCAGCGCAGCCAGCGCTTTAGCATCTTCCCTGCTGTCATTCACACCTTTGACAAGACTGTACTCAAACGTAATCCTTCTGTTGGTCTGACTGTAATAATAACGGCATGCTTTTAAAATTTCTTCTATACTATATGTATTGGCAATCGGCATCAGTTCACGACGTTTCTCATCATTCACTGCATGCAGTGAAATCGCCAGCGTGATCTGCAGTTTCAAATCCGCCAGTTCATAAATCTTCGGCACAAGTCCGCATGTAGAGACAGTTACATTTCTCTGACTGATATCCAGTCCCGGTGCATGGGTCAGAATATCGATCATCCGCACAAGGGCATCGAAATTGTCCAGCGGTTCCCCTGTTCCCATAACAACCACATTAGATACACGTTCACCGGAATCCTTCTGGATCTGATAAATTTCATCCAGCATTTCCGATGCCAGCATCTGCCGTTCAAGGCCACCCAGTGTCGATGCGCAGAAACGGCACCCCATGCGGCATCCCGCCTGGGAGGAAATGCAGACGCTGTTTCCGTGTTTGTATTCCATCCAGACACTTTCGATTACATTGCCGTCAGACAGTTCAAACAGGTACTTGCGTGTACCATCGATCCGGGAAATAAGCTCCTGAACCGGCTTCAGGGTCACCAGCTCCGTTTCCTGTTTCAGTTTTTCCCGAAGTGTCGAAGAAAGATTTGTCATCTCCTCAAAAGACGCCGCTTTTTTCTTATGCAGCCATTCAAAAATCTGCTTTGCACGGAATTTCTTTTCACCAAAAGAAAGTATCAGTTCTTCCAGCTCCTCCGGATACATAGCTCGGATATCCGGCAGGTGATTCCAGTATGTTTCTATCATAACTCTGCTCCTGTAGTATTGCCGTCTTCTGCATCCATTTTCCGGACCGCACTTCCAATAAAAAAACCGTCACAGGGATGAATGCCGGGAATCAGTTTAATATAACCCTTTTCCAGTGTATCCGCATCAGGACCATCCGGAAAATAAGGCTTCAGTGATTCCGGTTCAAATGGAAGCTGTTCTGTCAGATAACGGAAATTCTCCTCATCCTCTTCTTCCGTCAGAGTACAGGTGCTGTAGATGAGCCGTCCGCCCGGCTTTACATATCTCCACACCGTATCGAGAATTTTTCTCTGAAGCCCGGCAAGGCCGCGTACATCCTTTTCCGTAATGTTATAACGGATCTCCGGCTTTCTTCCGATAATCCCGAGACCGGAACAGGGCAGATCCGCAATCAGAATATCAGCCTTTTCTTCCAGACCGGCATCAAAAACAGATGCATCCCGCACCGATATTTTAACATTGGAAAGCCTGAAACGCTCTGCATTTTCTTTAATCAGTACCGTCTTGGCTTCGCTGATATCCGCACAGTCCACACAGCCGCTGCCTTTCATATCCATAGCTGCATGGAAGGTTTTTCCTCCCGGTGCAGCGCATACATCGATTACATAGGAATTCTCCGAAGCAGAAACAGCCCTTCCCTGCAGCATGGAGCTGACATCCTGTATCAGAAATGCCCCCTGCCGGAAAGCAGGAAGCTGTTCCGGGCCGTTTTCTGATGCCAGGTAAAAACCATCCAGTCCCCAGGGAAGCTCTGTACACTCCGCACCGGACCGGAACAGTTCCCTTTTCAGTTCTTCTCCCGTATAAACCATGGGATTCCGGTAAACGGAAAGCCGTACAGGTTCCATCTGTGCCTGAAGCAGACGAATCGTGCAATCTTCTCCAAACATGTGAAGATACCGCTTGATGATCCATCCGGGCATGGAGTACTGCAGCGACAGCCTTTCCGACAGACTCATATTCCCGGAAATCACAGAATACTCCGGCTCCGCCTCCAGCAGACGGCTTATATTACGCAGAACACCATTGACATAACTGCGCAGAGAACCCAGACCGAGACAGTTCGTCAGCCGCACCGCCTCATTGCAGACCGCTCTGGCCGGAACGCTGTCCATATATTTCAGCTGATAGACGGACATACGGAGAATCGTCCGGATATAAGACTTCAGCTTTTTCACAGGCAGGCGGGAACATTCCCCAATCAGAGCATCCATCTCGTACAGATGCTCCAGCGTCCCCCGGACGATTCGTTCCACAAAAGCTTTGTCACGGGAATCAAGTTCCGGATGCTCTTTGAAGATTCTCTGCAGCTCCACATGGGAATACTGCTGTTCCTCCAGCACACCGTGAAGGATTTTCCAGGCCGCCATGCGCGGTTCCATGATGCCGCTTTTCTGATTTACCGGCTTCATCTCTAATCATCCCGCCGGTTGCCGAATAGCAGGATCAGTCTCAGAAGCTGAAGGACAGAAGAAGCAACGCTTGCCACATAGGTCAGAGCTGCTGCCCCAAGTACCTTTTTCGTAGAAGAAATCTCATCCTGATAAAGCATGCCGGAATCTCCCAGAATCTGCAGAGCTCTGGAAGAAGCATTGAATTCCACTGGCAGGGTCACCAGCTGAAACAGAACAACTGCACAGAACATGATAATGCCGGCCTGTACAAAGGTATAGCTGAAAAACAGACCCAGCACGATCAGCGGCCAGCAAAGTCTGGAGCCAAGATTTGCCACAGGCACCAGACTGCCACGGATTTTCAGCGGTACATATCCGGTCTGATGCTGAATTGCGTGGCCGCATTCATGGGCGGCAACACCGATGGCAGCAACTGATGTGGAGCCGTAAACCGTATCGGACAGTCGCAGCACTTTTGCAGACGGATCATAGTGATCCGTCAGATTGCCCTGAATATGCTCCACTCTTACATCGTAGATGCCGTTGGCGCGCAGGATTCTTTCCGCAGCCATGGCTCCTGTCATGCCGGTGCGGCTCTGTACCCGGGAATATCTGCTGTAGGTGGAGGTCACATTGTTCTGGGCCAGAAGACACAGCAGAGCACCTGCAATCACCAGTATATAAGTTGGATCAATTCCGTAAAACATATCAGTCATCTCCTTATTTCATGAACATTACGCTCTGGACGCGGTAAAATGCATCCCTTCCTCCAGTTTCACACCCCGCAGCCAGGCATCCGCAGTCATGCGTTTCTTGCCCTCTGCCTGCAGTTCGTGAATTTCCAGCCAGTCCTCGCCGCAGGATACGGCAAAAGAATGCTTGTTCAGCTTAAGAATCGTCCCCGGTTCTTCTTTTTCCGGACGTTTTAACACACCGGCAGACCAGAATTTGACCATTTTCCCGTTAAGATAGGAATAGGCACTGGGCCAGGGATTCAGCCCCCGGATCAGACGCTCGATTTCCACTGCTGATCTGCTCCAGTCGATATTGCCCAGTTCTTTTGTAAGAATCTGTGCATAGCTGGTTTCTCCTGTCTGAGGTGTCCTGACTGCCGTACCGGCTTCCAGTGCCTCCAGTGTCTCCAGTATCAGCTCACATCCGCAGAGGCTCAGCTTGTCAAACAGGCTTCCTCCCGTCTCCTGCGGATCAAGAATCACTTCTTTTTTCAGAAGCATATCGCCGGTATCAAGTCCTTCATCCATCCACATGGTGGTTACGCCGGCCTTTTCATCGCCCTGAATTACCGCCCACTGAATCGGTGCGGCTCCCCGCAGCTTCGGCAGCAGAGACGCATGAATATTGATACAGCCGTACCGGGGAAGGGTCAGAATCTCCTTTTTCAGAATCTGCCCGAAAGCAGCTACAACGATACAGTCCGGATTCTGTTCCTGAAGGATCTGAAGCATCTCCGGGGTATTAATCTTCTCAGGCTGCCATACGGGGATACCATATTCCAGCGCTTTTTCCTTTACCGGAGGAAACTGCATGCTCTTCCCCCGTCCCTTCGGCTTATCGGGCTGCGTTATAACGCCGGTTACCTGATGCCTGCCGCTTCTGATGATCGCTTCCAGCGGAGCCGCAGCAAAATCGGGCGTTCCCATAAATACGATACGCATACTATCACCTCTTATCAGCTGTTATTCCTCTTCGTACTCCACATCTTCCAGAGAACCTTCCACACGGCTTATATAAAGTTCACCGTCCAGATGAGCGATCTCATGGCAGAATGCTCTTGCCAGAAGCTCTGTTCCTTCGATTTCAAAAAATTCCATCTTCTCGTTCTGCGCACGCACCTTCACATGATTGGGTCTGGTAACGATACCGCGCTTGCCGGGAACGCTGAGACAGCCTTCATACCCACGCTGCTCGCCGTCCTCCTCGATAATCTCCGGATTGATCAGGATGATGGGACCTTCTCCCACATCGATGGTAACGATCCGTTTCAGAATGCCCACCTGTACAGCTGCAAGACCCACACCTTCCGCATCATACATGGTTTCCAGCATATCACTGATCAGTTTCTCATTTCTCGGTGTCATCTCCTTAACCGGTTTGCTTTTTTTATTCAATATTTCATCGCCTTCAATGCGAATCGTTCTGATTGCCATTGCAATATCCCTTCCTTTTTGATAAATATCTATCATCTCATAAGATGTCAAACTGTATCATAACATCTTTTCTGCACTTCGTCCATTCCATAAATGAATTAATAAATTCCAGTTCCTGATTCATCTGTTCCCGGTCTGCTGTACGAAGAAACAGATTGTAATAAAAAATATCATTAATCTTTCCAATCTCCGCAGCTGACGGTCCAAGGACCTGACCTGTATCCGCATGCAGACGCCGCCGCAATGCTGCAGCTGTTTCTTTTGCCGTTTCCGCGGCATTTTCCTCAGACGGAGATGAAAAAATGATTTTAGCCATGCAGCTGCATGGCGGGTAATTCATCATCTTCCGATAGTGAATCTCTTCCCGGTAAAATGCCCCGTAATTCTGTGAAGCAGCCGTCTGAATACTGTAATTCTCCGGTTTATAGGTCTGAACGACCATCTCTCCCGGCAGACCGCTGCGACCTGCCCGTCCGGCGGCCTGAGTCAGAAGCTGAAACGTCCGCTCACATGCCCGGAAATCGCTGGTGTAAAGGGAAGTATCCGCTGCCAGAGCCCCTACCAGCGTCACCTTTCCGAAATCGTGTCCTTTTACGATCATCTGTGTTCCCACCAGAATATCCGCCTCCTCATTGGCAAAGGCGGATATAATACTTTCGTGGCCGTTTTTTCCGCGGGTGGTATCCATGTCCATACGCAGAATCCTCGCTTCGGGAAAAAGCTCCCGGAGCTTCTCTTCCACCTTCTGGGTTCCGGTGCCGAAGCCCGCAACGTAAGGAGAACCGCAGGAGGGACATGTTTTCACCATAGGAACCGTATATCCGCAGTAATGACATTTCAGCTGCTGATTCCGGTGCAGTGTCAGCGTCACATCGCAGTGGGGACATCTGACAGCCTCCCCACAGGAACGGCAGGAAACGAAGCTGGAGTAGCCGCGCCGGTTGAGAAACAGCATGCTCTGCTCCTTTTTTTCCAGACGTTCCTTTAGTTTTTCATACAGCACCCTGCTGAACATGGTTTTGTTGCCGGCCAGCATCTCCTGACGCATATCCACCACATGGACAGACGGCAGTACCGCATCTTCTCTGGCCCGCCGGTCCATCGTTACCAGACGGAACTGTTTCCGGGCCGCCTGCCAGGCCGACTCCATGGAAGGCGTAGCAGACCCCAGCACCACCATACCACCGCACATGGATGCCCGGGCAATAGCCGCATCTCTGGCATGATAGCGGGGCGTTGTCTCGCTTTTATACGCGCTTTCATGTTCCTCATCCACGATAATCAGTCCCAGATCAGGAAAGGGCGTAAATACCGCAGATCTTGGGCCGATCATCACATCCAGTTCGCCTTTTTTTGCCCGCAGGAACTGATCATAGCGTTCCCCCGCGGACAGACGGGAATTGATAAAGGAAACCCGGTCGCCGAAGCGGTTGTAAAAACGCATTACCGTCTGATAGGTCAGTGCAATTTCCGGAATCAGTACAATGGCCTGTTTTCCCTGACGCCGTATCTCTTCTATCAGTTCCATATAAACAAGAGTTTTTCCGCTTCCTGTAATTCCATACAGAAGGCACGGCCTTTTTCTCCCCTGACAATGCATTTCCTCAAGAAGCTGACTGACCGCTTCCTGCTGGACAGAATTCAGCTGCAGTACCTGTTTTTCCTGCTTTTTGCGGCTGAAAGGATTGCGCAGCACCTGTCTGGCCTGCACCTGTATCATACCCTTCTGTTCCAGACTCCGGACTACACCGGAAGCCACATGAAGCTTCTGTCCCACCAGCTCATAGGGAACCGGTCCGTCGGCAGGGATAGCCTCCAGAAGTCTTACCCGAGCTTTCTGGTGTTTCCTGCGGCACTCCTCCAGAAATACTTCATACTCTGCCGGGGCAGCTTTACGGAAAATCTCTTTCTTTTCAACAGCCCGAACTTTACGTGCCACCGGCAGTACCGTTTTCAGGCACTGGATCATGGCAGCCCCGTATCGGCGTTTCATCCAGAATGCCAGCTCGATCAGCTGGGATTCCACCGGTTCCGCGTCATGAGATAGATCAGAAATCTCCTTGATTTTTATCGGATCACATGCCGGTTTATCCTCCAGCTCCAGCACAAAAGCCGTCACCGGACGGTTGCTTTTCCCCAGGGGAACGATCACCTGGGTTCCCGGTCTGATCTGCCCCTGCAGGCGGGCGGGAATCCGATACTGAAAAGTCCTGTCCAGGTTCCCGCTCGTAATATCCAGTATCACCTGTGCGTATATTGCTTCCAGCAGTTTACGCCTCCCTCTGTCTGACGGCATCAATCACTTCCTTCAGGTTCATGGAATTGGAACCCTTGAACAGGAGCATATCACCGGGCCTGATCTGTGAAATCAGCCAGTCAGCCGCTTCCCTGTTGTCTTTAAAATACTTTGTCGGCAGTTCAGTATACTGATCCACAGCCCGTCCGATCCAGGAGGCCAGTTCACCGATCAGCACATAGGCATCCACCCGTTTATCCACCGCATAAAGACCTACATCAAAATGATACTCCGGCGCCCGTTCTCCCAATTCCAGCATATCAGCCAGCACGGCAATCTTTCTGCCTTCCGCTTTCATGGAATCCAGAACCTGCAGAGCTGCCTTCATGGAGTCGGGACTTGCGTTATAGGCATCATCAATAATGGTGATACCGCGGTCTTCCGAGATCTCCAGCCGGCGTGCAAATCCGCCGAACTCCTCAATGGCTTTGACAGCACCTGCCACGGAGATTCCGGTTTCACTGGCAGCCGCCAGAGCCGCCATGGCATTCATCACGTTGTGAATCCCCGGTACTTTCAGGGAAACTGTATAGATTCTGCCGTTGATTACCGCATCAAACACAGCACGGTTGTCCTCTGTACGGATATTCTGTACCCGGTACTGACAGTTGTCGCCGCATCCGTAAAATACTGTCTTTATGGGACGGTCGATCCTGACCTGAGCCAGAATCGGATCATCTCCATTAAGAATCAGCACGCCGCCGTCTTTCATGCCGTCAATAATGTGCAGCTTTTCCCTGCAGATATTTTCCTGACTGCCCAGATTTTCAATATGTGAAATACCGATATTCGTTACCACAGCATAATCAACACAGGCTACACGGGAAATGCGCTCCATCTCCCCCGGAAGGCTCATGCCCATCTCCAGAACGGCCATCTCATCCTCCGGAGCCATCTGAGACAGACTGAGCGGTACACCGATCTGCCCGTTAAAATTGCCTTTTGTGGAAAATACATGAAATCCGGAAGAAAGGGCGGCAAACACCATTTCCCTGGTAGATGTTTTGCCCACACTGCCGGTAATCCCCACAATAGGGAATTTCAGAACGTGCTGCCGGTACCATCTGCCGATATCCTGCAGAGCTTTCATGGAATCCTCCACAAGAATAACAGGTCCTTTGCCGGTTTCCACATCCCCTCTCATGCTGAGAGAAGCTGCTGCCCCCCTGTCAAATGCCATACCGATATAGTTGTGAGCATCAGCCCGTGCACCGATAAAAGGAACAAACAGGTCATTACCTTCCATTTTCCGTGAATCAATGCTGATATGCTCCAGTACAACAGAATCATCTCCGCATAACAGTCTGCCTCCTGTTGCCTCCAGAATTTCCTTAACCGTTACCTGTACCATATTATTTACCTTCTTTTTTTAAAAATTCTTCCGCCGTTTCCCGGTCGCTGAAATGATAGCGAACCCCTTCGATTTCCTGATAATCCTCATGGCCTTTGCCGATGATACAGATCATATCACCTTCTTCGGCATGATTGATACTGTAACCGATGGCTTCTCTGCGGTCGGGAATTACCATATATTTGCCGTCAGTCTTATTGATACCGGTTTTGATATCTTCAATAATATCTTCCACCTTTTCAAAACGGGAATTATCTGCTGTAATGATGGTCAGATCCGCCATCTTTCCGCCGATCTCACCCATCTCATAACGGCGCAGTTTCGACCGGTTGCCGCCGCAGCCAAATACCACCACCAGACGTTTCGGCTCATAAGAACGCAGTGTCTTCAACAGGCTTTCCATGCTGACCGCATTGTGGGCATAGTCCACGATAACCGTTTTATCATGAGAAGTATAGACGATCTCCATACGTCCGTCCACACGAACCTCTGCCAGTGCCTGATTCACGGCATCTTCGGTTACCCCGATAAAAGAGCAGACGCTGACGGCTGCCAGAGCATTGACCGCATTGAAATAGCCCGGCATATTCACCTTCATATGAAGTTTTCCGATCTTCTCACCTTCAAGGGCAAAGGAAAGACCCAGAAAGCCGTGATTCTTCACATAATCGATTTCTTCCATACGGATATCCGCATCTTCTGCTTCCCCGTAACTGTAAAGTTCGCAGGTGTGCCCCTTGATCATCTCCTCGTAATGCTCATCGTCGCGGTTAACAAAGCCAACCTTACACATGCTGAGAATCTGACGCTTGTAATCCAGATATTCTTCAAAATCAGCATGCTCATCCGGTCCGATGTGATCCGGTGAAATATTGGTGAATAATGCATAGTCAAACTCAAAACCGGCCACACGGTCCATCTTGATACCCTGTGAAGAAACTTCCATCACCATGAATTCACAGCCGGCTTCCACCATCCGGCTGAAATAGGATTCCAGCTCATAGGATTCAGGCGTTGTGTTCTTTGTGGGATAATGTTTGCCGGCGATCCATGCGCCGTTGGTGCCAACCAGACCGACCCTGCGTCCTGAATCTTCCAGAATCTTCTTAACCATATAAGAAGTAGTTGTTTTACCCTTTGTTCCCGTAATGCCGATGGTGGTCATTTTTGAAACAGGGTAATCAAACCAGGCAGCAGACATAAAGGCAAGTGCTTTTCTGGCAGACTTCACATAAATGACAGTAATATCACCGGCTGTCTCCACCTTCTTTTCCACAACCACTGCGGCAGCACCCTTTTCCACTGCGGAAGGAATATAATCATGGGCGTCATTCCTGGTTCCGCTGATACATAAAAATACGCATCCCTCAACAGCCTTTCTGGAATCGTAAACCAGTTCCGTAATGTCTGTATCCAGACTTCCTTTTAATACTTCAAATTCGAGTTTTTCCAGTAATTTTCCTAATTTCATTCTGATACCTCTCATTCTGTTTCAATTTCTATTGATCAGATCCAGTCAGAATCACAGGATGCGGACCGGTCAATCCGCATCCAGGAACTGATTGAATTCGTCCATATTCATCAGGATTGTTCTGGGTTTTGTTCCATCTTCTTCCCCAACCACACCGGCTGCCGCCAGCTGGTCCATAATTCTGGCTGCACGATTGAAGCCGATTTTGAAATTCCTCTGGAGAGCACCGATGGAAGCCTTGTCTTTTTCTATGATAAAACGGCCGGCACTTTCAAAGTATGCATCCCGTTCCGTTTTCATGGCAGCATTTTCCGAGGCACTGGTGATCATCTTCTCCATCATCTCCTGACCGGAGACGCCGCCGTTATTCTTATGCAGCCAGGAAACAACCTCTGAAACCTCTTCATCTGAAATAAACGCTCCCTGTACACGCACCGGCTTGGGGATTCCATAGGGATAAAAGAGCATATCGCCCTTACCCAGCAGCTTTTCCGCCCCGTTCATATCGATAATCGTCCTGGAATCCACGCCGGACGATACGGCAAATGCGATTCTGGACGGTACATTGGCTTTGATCAGACCGGTAATAACATTAACCGAAGGTCTCTGTGTGGCAAGCACCAGATGAATACCGGCAGCCCGGGCCATCTGGGCCAGACGGCAGATGGCTTCTTCCACCTCGCCCTGTGCCACCATCATCAGATCCGCCAGCTCGTCCACGATGATCACCATCTGATACAGATATGCCTCCTCATTGGAAGGATCCTTTTCCTTTTCTTTCTTCAGGTGCTCATTGTAGCCTTCAATATTGCGGACATTGTATTCCGCAAATTTCTTATAGCGGTCATTCATCTCCTCTACTGCCCAGCGCAGGGCATTGGCTGCTTTTCTGGCATCGGTCACAACCGGAACCAGCAGATGGGGAATACCGTTGTAAATACTCAGTTCCACCACTTTCGGATCCACCATGACAAGCTTCACTTCCTCCGGCGATGCTTTATAAATAATGCTCATGATCAGCGTGTTGATGCAGACCGATTTGCCGGAACCGGTGGCACCTGCAATCAGCAGATGGGGCATTTTGGCCAGATCGGCCACTACGATCTGACCGCTGATATCACGGCCCACCGCCACAGCTACTTTGGACGGATGTTTCTGGAATGCTTCCGATTCAATCAGTTCCCGGAATCCGACCACTGTATTTTCCCGGTTGGGAACCTCGATACCAATGGCTGACTTACCTGGAATCGGCGCTTCAATCCGGATATCCGGAGCCGCAAGTGCCAGCTTGATATCATCCTGAAGAGCCACGATTCTGCTGACTTTTACCCCCGGCTCCGGCTCCAGCTCATAGCGGGTAACAGCAGGACCTACGGAAACCTCCCCCATTTTCACATTTACTCCAAAATTCTGGAGTGTCTCATGCAGCTTTTCCTTGATCACGTCATTGGAAGAAGTAATTTTTCCATTAGATGCCGTGTTGCGTTTCAGCAAAGAAGACGATGGATATCTGTAGGGTCTTTTCTTAACCGGCTTTTTCTCAGGATCCTTCGGTCTGCTGCTGAAAGTCACCGCCCCGGAGCTTCCCCTGCTGCCGGTATCGGAATCCTGCTTCCAGATTCCAGCGGAGGATTTCTCTGCGATACTGCCCGATACAGACCCGCGATTGCTGATTCCGGAAGAAGGAATCAGACCGCTGCCTGCTGCTTCCGGCGCATTCCGCACAATGGGACCGTCCTCCGGCAGAACCACATGTTCCGTAAGATCAATAGCACGTTCACCGGTTTCTTCGGCTTCCGGCTGCTCCGGAAGCCAAACTTCCATTTCCGGCACCGGATCGGTATCTTCCGCAGACGCATATTCCTCTTCCGGCCTTTCTCCAGACTCCCAGCCGATGTCTTCTTCGGGCTCACATACCTCTTCAGGTCTCACTTCAGGCCTCCGGCCGGTATCTTCTACAGACATACATTCCATCTCAGACACCGGATCAGCATCTTCTTCCAGAGGATATGTATCATTCCGGGTTTCCGTCCATTTCTCTGCCGATGAAACCCCGTTATATACAATAAAGTCATCAATTGAACCGGTAACAGCAGGTTCCTCTTCCCGCAGGAGATCTCCGAATCCCATCTCTTCAAGAGAACGCGTATCCCGCTGCAGAAAAATCCGGCCCGATGGAGAGCCCGGCCTGCCATCCCCGGATACATCATGGAGTGATCCTGCTCTGACTTCTGTTTTTATCTGTCCTGTTCTGACCTCTGTTTTTATCTGTCCGGCTCCGTTTCTGCTCTGCCATGAGCCGCTTTTCTCCTGCTGTGTTCCTGCTATGTCAGTTTCCTTTCCGGAAGAAGAAAAACCTCTTCTCCAGTTTTCATCAAACAACGACCTGTCCGCATGAGTATCCTGGACGTTTTTTTCATCCCATCTTCTATCTTTGTCTGCCTTTTCATCATTTCCGGCGCCATAATTATCAGACTCACGGCTTCCGGCCTGACTGCTTCCGAAAGTGTATCCTGAATCTTCTTCTGAAACCGGTTCTGGAGAGTCTTTCGCCTTCTCATTCATAAAAGGGAATTTCTGTGTGAAAAACTCCGACGTTTTTTCCGCCATCCCCACAGCCTTCCGGTTCCAGGTAAAATGTCTGCCGGAATCCTCTCTCTCATAGTCATCGCTTTCATATTCATATTCATCTTCATCATAATAATTGTAATCTTCTTCATCATCAGAAAACCATTCCTGCATTATTTCCCTCATACGCTGAAATCTGCCGCCCGTCAGCGAATGAACCGCACCTGCCCACGTCTGAAGCGTACGCACCGCAGACCGTTCTGTGAAAATAATCACGGTTATCAGCATCATCAGAAAAATAATCAGTATAGTCGCCATCGTTCCGATCAGATGCTGGAGAAGCCCGGAAACCAATCCTCCAGCCAGCCCTCCGTTAATCCCGGACTGTCCGGCCAGAAAATAATAAACCGGTGAAAAGGGCTGCGTTTCTTTGATTCCGATAAAATGAAACAGAAAACAGCACTCCAGAAAGAGAAGCAGACACAATCTGGTCTTCATCCATGCTTCCCGATTACCTCTGTTGGGTATCATAAACAGATATGCCCCCAGCAGAACAAAAGGAAGCACGTAGGCAAGACAGCCGAACAATCCATGCAGAATGAAATAGACCGCATTACCCACACCCATACAGTAATGGAAATTGCACATCGTTACCAGAATCGTAATTCCGACTGCCACCAGAAAACGAATCTCATCAATAATATTTTTATGATTGCCTTCCTCCGATATGGGGTACTTTCTCCCGTCATTTACTGTATTGTTTGTTTCCACAGAACCGCTTTTTCCAGCTGTACTGTTCTTTTTTTCTGTACGTTTTCTTTTATCTGCACTGTATCCTGAATCTGCCCTTTTTTTAGAATCGGCAGATTTTTTTCGATTTACAGCAGAAGAAGACTTCTTTTGTGCCATAGTTTTACCAGTTACATTAGAAGCCATTGATTCACCTCGTATTCTCCCTGTTTTTTTGCGTATTGTGTTATTATAGCCTATTTGATTTAAGAACTCAACTGTTTTATGGCGATTCAGAACCGGACCTGAACAGAAAAGCCGCAGAACAGGCTGAAAAACGGAACGGATAAATAAGTATATTTTTTACATTTGCGGATATTCTAAAACAGAATTGAGTTCATAAAGTTATTGACTTAAAGGAAGGTTTTAATCATGAACGATTACAGAAATAACGAATACAGCAGAAATGACAGCGGTACAGATGAACCGGTAAAGCAGGAACCTGACATCTCCCGGAAAGATTCCCCGGAAGCCATGGATGTATCCTCCGCGCGGTCCCAGCTGATCTACGACACCGGCGAGGCTTTCCTGAATGACAGCCCGACTCCCCATAACATTCACCTGTTAAC
>JALFLM010000095.1 GCA_022774705.1 Lachnospiraceae bacterium
GCCATTAATCAGAGCGTACTCAGTGCTCTCAGCGCATAAAAAAGCACGCTGGTTATCCACATCCCCGGGATAATCCAGCGTGCTTTTTCACATTGTACGGCTTCTGCCGTTCCTGTCGTATTGATTTACCGGCGCCCTGCAGCTGCTGCCGCCGGCCGGTACAGGATCTGCCTGCTATACAGCCGCATGATCCACATATTTCTTAATATTGGAAGCATTGGCAAAACGGTGCATGCCGGTTTCGTCCAGTACGATCAGCGTCGGTGCCTGTCTGACTCCGTACCGTTTTGTCAGTTCAGGATGTTCAGATGCATTGATTACCTGATAACTCATCCCTTCCAGAAAATTCTTCGCAATCCTGCAGTTGGGACAGGTATCGGTTACGAAAAGCATGCGGTCCGTGTGCGCAGCAGTTTCTTCCGTGTGCGCGGCAGTGTTTTCAGTGTGCACAGCAGTTTCTTCCGTTTCCATATACCCGTCCACCGTCACCATGCTGCCGGCAACCGGTCTCTTCATAACGGAATTCTGTACATCATATGTTACGCGGTCTTTGAACTCCTGCATCTTTCCTTCGTTCCAGTTCTGTACGGGACGATAATATCCTGTGATACGGGAATAAATTTCCGTCTTTTCTCCGCACACAGGGCAGACTCCCACTTCCCCGCTGATATATCCGTGGTTTTTACATACCGAATAGGTGGGAGAAATCGTATAATAGGGAAGCTTGTAGTTGGCGGCAATGGCTCTCACCAGCTTGGCTGCTGCTTTCCAATCGGGCAGCTTCTCACCCAGGAATGCGTGGAATACGGTTCCTGAAGTATACCGTGTCTGCAGATTGTCCTGAATATCCAGTGCATCGAAAATATCAGCAGTATAACCAACGGGCAGATGGGAGCTGTTGGTGTAGTAAGGTGTCTCACCTTTTTCTCCTGCCGTAATAATATCAGGATAGCGTTCTTTATCATGTTTTGCCAGACGGTATGTGGTAGACTCGGCAGGCGTAGCCTCCAGATTGTACAGATCGCCGTACTGTTCCTGATAGTCCGACAGACGCTCGCGCATATGATCCAGCACCTCTTCGGCAAATTTCTGACATGATTCATGTGTCATGTCCTCATGAATCCATTTTGCATTCAGACCGGCTTCATTCATGCCGATCAGCCCGATAGTTGAAAAATGATTGCTGAAGCTTCCAAGATAATGCTTCGTGTAGGGATACAGTCCCGCCTCCAGAAGCTGTGAAATCACGTCACGTTTGATCTTCAGAGATCTGGCTGCAACATCCATCAGATGATCGAGACGTTTGTAGAAGTCTGCTTCATCCTCCGCCAGATAGGCAATACGGGGCATATTGATGGTTACAACGCCCACAGAACCGGTGCTTTCGCCGGAACCGAAAAATCCGCCGGACTTTTTACGCAGCTCACGAAGATCGAGGCGCAGTCTGCAGCACATGCTGCGCACATCACTGGGATTCATGTCGCTGTTAATGTAATTGGAAAAATACGGGGTACCGTATTTGGCAGTCATCTCAAAAAGCAGACGGTTATTCTCCGTATCGGACCAGTCAAAATCCTTTGTAATGGAATAGGTGGGAATGGGATACTGAAAACCGCGTCCGTTGTAATCCCCCTCCAGCATGGTTTCGATAAATGCCTTATTGACCATGGCCATCTCTTCTTTACAGTCCTTATAGCAGAAATCCATCTCCTTACCGCCCACGATGGCCGGAAGCTCTGCCAGATCATCCGGCACAGTCCAGTCAAGGGTAATGTTGGTGAACGGTGCCTGTGTTCCCCAGCGGCTGGGGGTATTGACTCCGTACACGAAAGACTGAATACACTGCAGAACCTGCTCGTAGCTCAGATGGTCCACCTTTACAAAAGGAGCAAGATAGGTATCAAAAGAAGAAAACGCCTGTGCTCCTGCCCATTCATTCTGCATGGTTCCCAGAAAATTCACCATCTGGTTGCAGAGAACGGAAAGGTGCTTTGCAGGACCTGAAGTAATCTTTCCGCTGACGCCTCCCAGACCTTCTTTAATCAGCTGTTTCAGCGACCAGCCTGCACAGTAACCGGTCAGCATGGATAAATCATGAATATGGATATCCGCACTTCTGTGTGCTTCGGCGATCTCCTCATCGTATACTTCGGAAAGCCAGTAATTGGCAGTAATGGCACCGGAGTTGCTCAGAATCAGTCCTCCTACCGAATAGGTAACCGTGGAATTCTCCTTGACACGCCAGTCAGACACCTTAAGATAACTGTCCACCACATCCTTGTAGTTCAAAATGGCGGAATGCATATTGCGCATCTTCTCTCTCTGCTTCCTGTAAAGGATATAGGCTTTGGCTACTTCCGTATATCCTGCCTGCTCCAGACTGCGCTCCACGCTGTCCTGAATCTCCTCAACGGAAATCATATTGTCACAAATGCTCTTCTGAAAATCAGCGGTCACCCGCAGCGCCAGCAGATTAAGAATCTCCTCATTATAAAAATTCTCTGTTGCTACAAATGCCTTTTCAATGGCATCGCGGATCTTACCAAGCTCAAACTCTGCTATCTGTCCATCTCTTTTCTGAACATTCAGTTCCATCTATAAAAAACCTCCCAGTTATGTAACGAATTGAATCAAATTATACCAGCCGCCCATTTTCCAGTCAATAAAAAAGTACAATATCTTCTGCATTGTACTTTTTTAATACACTATATATTGTGTCTTGACTTTATCAAAATTCTGTGTGCCGCGTACATCCGTCCCTGTATCATTCGTACAGCTGTCCAAACAGCCTGTCCGGGATATAGCCGGTCACCCGGATCCCATCCTCCGTATATTCCTCTGTCAGAAGCTGCCCGAACTGCCGGATCAGCTGGATTTTACCGGCTTTTTCATAAGGAAAAAGCTTTTCCACAAAAATACTCTGAGACCGGAACAGTTTGAGAATGCCTTCCTTCAGTTCCTCCACTCCCTGTCCGCTTGCGGCGGAAATACGGAATACAGCATCCGCCCGGGAGTCCCGGCAGACCGCTTCGCCGGCAACTTTGTCCATCTTGTTGAAAACCGTGATAACAGGCTTATCTGTGATGCCCAGCTCTCTCAGCGTATCATAAACCACATACATGTGGAGATCCATCTGCGGATCAGAAGTGTCCACCACATGGAGAATCATATCCGCATAACGCGCTTCCTCCAGCGTACTGCGAAACGCCTCGATCAGATTGTGGGGCAGTTTGTTAATAAATCCAACCGTATCGGACAGCAGGATCTTCTGTCCCTCATCTGTTTCCATGACACGGACAGCCGGATCCAGCGTGGCAAACAGCTGATCCTCGGCCAGCACTCCCGCACCCGTCAGCCGGTTGAACAGGGTCGACTTGCCCGCATTGGTATATCCCACAATGGCTGCCATGGGAAGCATGGAACCGCTGCGCTTCTGTCTGGTTACATCACGGTGGCGCACCACCTCCCGCAACTCCGCCTTCAGGACGCTGATCCGCTCATGAATAATACGCCGATCCACCTCCAGTTTCTTTTCCCCGGGGCCTCTGGTACCGATACCGCCGCCCAGACGGGACAGACTGGAACGAAGCCCTACCAGACGCGCAGCCCGGTATTTCAGCTGAGCCAGCTCCACCTGAATCTTCCCCTCATGGGTGGTGGCATGCTTTGCAAATATATCCAGAATCACCAGGGTACGGTCCACCACCTTTGTCTGCAGAATATCCTCCAGATTGCGCAGCTGGGCCGGAGATAGCTCATCATCACAGACAATACCGTCCGCATGTGTGCTGTAGATCAGTTCGATCAGTTCGTTCAGCTTGCCGCTTCCCAGGTACGTCCCCGGATGAATATTCTCCCGGTTCTGGATCAGCCTGCCCGCCGCAATGCCTCCCGCAGTATCCACCAGCTCCTCCAGTTCATCCAGCGACTGCTGTGCAAACTCCGCAGAACCGGTGCACACCGTCACAAGAATCAGCCGCTCCGCCTGCTGTGTTGTTTCTATCATTCAATCCGTCCTTTCCGTCAGCCGGCTTCCGGCATTCAATCTGTCTTTTCCGTCAGCTGACCCGCTCTTTCAGAAATGCCTGCTCATGCTTTGCCGCATCATCCTCACCGTAAAGAGAAACATATGTCTTCAGAGCATCCAGAGCCCCATCATAGTCTCCGCAGGATTCAAAGGCAGTAATCATGTTGTAATACAGATCCTGCAGATCACTTTTTCCGAAGGAGCTGATGCCCTGCTCCAGATAGATAACTGCCTGTTCTCCCTGTCCGCACCGGATAAAATATCTGGCAATGCGGTTGTAATCATCAGCATCCGCATTGTCAGCTCCCACCTGCTCCAGATAAATGGAAAGAGCTTTGGCCGAATCTCCGTTCATCTCATATGCAAGAGCCAGATATTCCTGTGCTTTTTCATCTTTTTTAAGTGTGTCCCCGGAAAGCCTTTCAATGGCTTTTTTATAATCTCCGCAGATATAATCGATCATGCCCTGATACCTGCGGACTTCATCCCCAGAACCTGCCGTATCGGAATCCACATAACCGGGCTGTTCCGTCAGCTTCAGATATTCCACTGCTTCTTCCCTCCAGCCAGCCTGATCCATACTGTCATAAATATTCCAGAACAGCTCATAGCCGTTTCCTTTTTTCTTCACGGCAGCGTCGAAATCCTCCATGGCCTTTTCCTTATCACCGAGGCAGCAGTACATGGTTCCCCGGAAGCAGCGGATCAGCGCCGTATCTCCTTCCAGTTCCAGCAAAGCACTGTAGGTAACGGAGGCGGCCTCATAATCCTCCAGCGCCTTCTCTGCATCTGCCCGGTACCACAGGATATCATACTCCATCTTTCCGATATTGATTCCCGAATAGTCAAGGGCACGGTTCAGGTACTCAATGGCACCTTCATAGTCCCCCGTTTTATACGCCGCAATTCCCATGCCGCGGTAAGCTTCCTGATTCTCCTCGTCCAGATTCAGTGCAAGCTGAAACTGTTTTTTTGCATCCTCGTATTCACTGCTTCCCAGACAGGCGATTCCCAGATGAACATAATTATCCGGATCCATATTATCTGCAATTACAGCATTTTTAAACACGGTCTGTGCTTCGGCATAATCTCCCTGCCTGCACAGAGCCAGCCCCTCTCTGGTCAGACTTCCTTTATTCCAGGTGTAAATGCCGGCAATCAGTACGATCGCCGCCGCACAGACTCCTGCTGCGGCTTTACCGGTACGGCTTTTCAGGAACCGGATAAACTGATTTTTCCTGTACTGTAATTTTTCCTTTTTATTCACCAGCATCTGTTATCTCCTATTGGATACCGGTACTGCCGAAGCCGCCCCGGTCCTCTCCTTCCAGATGATCCGTCTCCTCGAAAACCAGCGCCGGCTGGTTTTTCATAATGCGGAACTGGCAGATCCGGTCATTCACATGAATAACCGTATCGCGGACTGCCAGCGCCGGAAAACGCCACTCATCATTGTCTCCGCAGTAACTGCCGTCGATCACGCCCATATGATTGGCCTGAATGATGCCAAAATTCTTAAACGTGCTGCTGCGCGGAACCACATGGGCTTCATACCCCTCCGGCAGCTGCATGGCAACTCCCAGGCGTATCAGCCTGAATTCTCCTTTTTTCAGTTCCACTTCCTCTGCCGCCCGCAGATCGATCCAGTCTGATTTGCCATCTATATAAGCCAGATGGTCAATGGCATCTGTAAAATACCTGATTCTTATCGTTTCCGACATCTCTATCTCCATCCATTTCCGTAAAACAGTCCGTTAATCCCAAAGGACAACACGGCCGCACTCTCTTGTCTTTTTCACATCGATCACTCGCTGATTGCTGCTTCCCTTCCAGTGAAGCTGATCATCCTTCAGAGCTTTGATAAACTCGCCATCCACAAGAACATCGATATACCTCATCACCGGCAGATCATCCACCTCATCCCATGAAAATCCCGTATACATCCACAGGGTTTTATCCGGATATTTCTGTTTCAGTTCCCTGGCAAGTTCAGTGATTTCCTTCCTGTTCTGAGGATGAAGAGGATCTCCTCCTGAAAATGTCAGCCCGGAAATGTAATCCTTTTCCATCTCCGCATAAATCTCCTGTCTGGCCCCTTCATCAAACTCAATACCGCCCTCAATATCCCAAGTAATGGGATTGTGGCAGCCCTGACACCCGTGTGTACAGCCTGCCACCCAGAGTACGACGCGAAGCCCGTCACCATTGAGCATATCGTCCTTGGTTATATTATGATATCTCATCCCATCATTCCTTCCAAAAGTCGCTGCCTCCTGCGAATCAGAAAACTGTTTTGCAACAGTGCAGCCGTTCTTATATTGTAATACACCCTTCTCCGCCAGTCAACACCCGAAAAAATGAACCCGGATAAAAAAGGAACTGAAAAGGACAGGCACAATGCAGGAAACATCCCCCATCGTGACTGTCCTTTGCTTTTTTACAGTTTATCTTTATCCGTTTTATCTTTTTCTGCGCATTCTGATAATTACCACACCGCCGCAGATTACTGCTGCCGCCATCAGAAGGACAAAGGGCCATACACTGCCGCTGTCACCGGTATAGGGATTGCTGCTGCCTGCTGCCGCCGCTTTACCGGTTTCCTGAGCCGTCTTGCCGGTCTCCTGCGCATCTTTGCCGGTCTCCTGCACATTTTTTCCGGTCTCCTGCACGGAAGAAGGACTCTGCTCGTTTTTCTCCGTCTGAGCTGTTTTGCTTTCTTCACTGCTTTCTTCACTGCTTTCTCCGGATGATGCTGCGTTCCATACTGCCAGCCTGTAACCCGTCACTTTATCCCAGCCTTTTGTTCCTTCCCGGTAATACAGTGTCAGATCCTCCGAACACTCATCAAATGCATCTTCTGCAATTTCAGGCGCATCTCCCTGGAAATAAACGGTTGTCAGATTCTCACAACATATAAAAGCTTCGGAGCCGATTGATTTCACAGAAGCGGGAATCACAACTGTCTTCAATGTAGAAGAATAGGAAAAAGCGTCTTCAGGAACATCAGTAACACCATCTTTTATGACAACCTTGGTAATATTGTCAATATAATCATCCCATCCATAGAAAGGCAGAGTCATACCTGCAAATTCCTCATAGGAAGGAACGATGGGACCGCTTCCGCTGATTGTCAGCGTACCATTAGTATCCAGAGTCCAGCTGATACTGTCACCCTGATTGCCGGAAACCGGTTCCTCAAGATTTTCATCATCACCTGCAGTAATTTCTTCACCCAGCAGAATCTCCATCAGTGCTTCCATCTGCTCCGCCAGTTCTTCGTCTTCTGAAACTGCCTCCGACAGTTCGATGATCTCAGGATCATTAAAGATCTTCTCCATCAGAGCAAGTGTCTCTTCATCGGACATGGCATCCAGCTTTTCGGATATCTCATCATCGGACATCTCCGGAAACTCTGCTTCCAGTTTTCTCTGCAGAGCTTCAATAAATGCCTTCATGCTGGGATTGCCCATCATCTTTTCGAAACCTGCCGCAGCTTCATCGCCGTACTCTTCGCGGATCGATTCAACAATCTCCGCAACTGCCGCATCCATGTCCGCTCCGCTGCCATCTTTGGAAACAGCTTCCTCCGGCGTGGATTCCTCTTCGGAAGAATCCTCTGCATTCTCTTCAGACTGTTCTTCGGAAGAATCCTCCTCTGCCATTTCAGAAGAATCCTCTTCTGCGGTTTTGTCCTCTGCTGCCTCTTCTTCATCAGATTCGGGCTCATCGGTAATCTCTTCATCAGCCAGTACTTCCGCACTTCCCGGTTCTTCCGCACTTCCCGGCTCTTCCGCACTTCCCGGTTCTTCCGCACTTCCCGATTCTTCCTCGCTTCCCGGCTCTTCCTTTGCAGCTGCAGTCGCAGTCTGCTTCGATCCGGGTTCCGTCTCAGGCTGCCCGCCTTCCGCAAATGCTGTCATCGCTGCTATGAAACATAATACAAAAATCAGCAGAACTGACAGAAAATTTCTGAATAATTTTCGTTTTTTCTTCATATAATAATTCTCCTTTCAGCAAATCATTTTTTTATTATAATATCATCCCCATGTTTCTGTGTACAGATTCAGAAAATAAAATTAATATATTTTTAAGATTCACTCTCCGCTTTCTCCGAAATGTTTATTTTTCTGCTTTTCTCTTCATTTTCTCTTCTTTTTTATTTAACAACTTGGAAACAAGTATATGCTATACTATTGTTGATTAATTCTATCACCAATGATTTCAGGATATTTTAATACACCGAATCTGCTATTAATTAAGGAAGTGTACTGCCATGGATATATTGATTGTTGAAGATGAACCTGCCATTAACCACCTGATCTGCGTAAACCTGCAGGACGAGGGATACTCCTGCACCTGTGCCTTCGACGGGCATCATGCAGCCGAACTGATCGAGAAAAACCACTATGATCTGATCCTGCTGGATATCATGCTGCCCGGAATCAACGGTTACGAGCTGATGGAGTATGTACGTCCCACCGGTGTTCCCGTCATTTTTATCACAGCCAGAACCGGCCTGAATGACCGGATCAAAGGACTGAAGCTGGGAGCCGACGATTATATTGTAAAGCCGTTTCAGATCGGAGAACTGCTGGCCCGGGTGGAGGCTGTGCTGAGACGCTTCGGAAAAAGTGAAAAAAGACTGGAACTGTACGGCGTTACCATTGATCTGGAGTCCCGTGAAGTCCGAAAGGATGGGAAACCGGTGGAACTGACCGTCAAGGAATTTGATCTGCTGATCCAGCTGATCCGCAATAAAAATGTAGCGCTTCAGCGCAGACGCCTCTATGAACTGGTCTGGAAAGAAGAATTTACCGGTGAAACCCGCACTCTGGATACACATATTCAGCGCCTTCGGAAAAAACTGGGCTGGGAGGATCACATCAAAACCGTTTTCCGTATCGGCTACCGCCTGGAGGTATAGCTGTTGAAATTCTTCTCCAAGATTTTTATCACCGTCACTCTGATCTTGTGCATCTCCCTTTCCCTGTCAGGCTATTTTCTGATCTCCCTGTCTTTCAAAAACGGTATCGAACAGGAAAAAGTCCAGGCTCTGGAGCAGTACAAAGTCACCCGTTTTGCTCTGCAGTCCGGTCTTGTTTCCATCAAAAACAACAGGCTGGTCAGCGAAAATTCCGCCTCCAGCCTGATGCCGGAAGCACTTTTATCCCATTCCGACAACAGCATGCTGGCTGTATTTTCAGATGAGAAAACAGCCGTCTATTCGGAATATCCGGAAAATTACGATTTTTCCATTCTGCAGACAGCCGATCCTCAGAAACTCACATTCGAAATCCGGCCTGTCAACGACAGCAGTTTTCTCACTGTAGCGGGATGCTTTTATCTGAATAATGAATCATTTTATCTTCTGTACGGACGGGATATCCATACAGTTATCCAGCAGCGTCAGCAGATGGAACACAGCTTCATGGTCATCTACTGCATGGTGTGCACACTGAGCGTGCTGGCCCTGCTGACCTTTTCTCTGCTTTTCGTCCGACCCCTGAAGCAGCTGACCCGGTTTGCCGCCCGGATTGCAGAAGGAGACTACAGCAGTCGCGTATCCATCCATACCCGGGACGAACTGGGTGAGCTGGCCGATACCTGCAATCATATGGCCGATGCCATTCAGAAAAGTATCGATACACTGACCAGGACTGCCATCCAGAAAGAGGATTTTGTGGCCAATTTTGCCCACGAACTGAAAACACCTCTGACCTCCGTCATCGGATACGCGGATATGATTTATCAGAAAGATCTGACAAAAGAAGAAGTCCGCAATGCCGCCTGGTACATTCTCGATGAAGGGATGCGGCTGGAAGAGCTGTCACGGAAGCTGATGGACCTTATTGCACTGAATCATCAGAATTTTGTACTGGAGGAGCTGTCCGCCGGCGAACTGCTCGACAATCTGTGCGAAACTCTGCGTCCGGTGTGCAGGAACAGACAGGTCACCCTGCAGTGCGAAGTCGACGATGCCTACATCCCTGTGGAATATGATCTGTTCAAGACGCTTCTTCTGAATCTGGCGGACAATGCCATTAAAGCCGGTGCGTCCTCCATCCGCCTGACCGGAAAAGCAGAGGACAGCCATTATGTCATCGCCGTCTGCGATAACGGCTGCGGAATTCCCGAAGAGGAAATCGACCGGATCACGGAAGCATTCTACATGGTAGATAAATCCCGCTCCCGCAGACAGCATGGTGCCGGTATCGGTCTGGCTCTGGTATCACGTATCTGTGAGGTTCACCATGCCCGGCTGAAATTTGAAAGCGAACCGGGCAGAGGAACCATCGCCTCCGTCATCCTGCCCTTTTCAGCAGACTGCCCTGTCCCGGGCGATACACCGGGCGATACAATCGAAAAAATTCCCGAAGAGGGAGAATAAAAAGGATTACAAAATCATGAAAAAATATATATCCCTGTTTCCTGTACTTTTTCTCACTGTATTGTTCGCCGCCGGCGGGCTGCTTCTGCCCGGATTTCTCATGGACAGACAGCAGCATTCCCTTTCCGAAAAGACAGAAACCATGCTTCTTCCTGTGGTATCCGATCTTCCCGGCAGCAGAGGATTTCGAAAATTTTCAACTGAAAAGCTGCTTCAGGTGGCCTCCAGCTACAGTTTCGAAAACAGCGGTATGGATTACTGGCTCACCTATACGCCTGAGGAAGGGCAGCTGACAACGGAAGAGCTTCTTCAGGTGGCTCACCAGCAGATTGACCGGCTTTGCAAGCTGGAGATTCTTCCCAAACAGTTTTCCAGTGAAAATTACACATACGAAGGAGTGGAGCACGGAATTCCCTGGCCGGTAGATAAAAAGGAAACGGAGGACTCCGATATACGGAACTCCGACTGCAGCGGCTGGGTAGTCTCCGGAGGCAATTCCGATCTGTCCGTCACTGCCTGCGTCAACTCGGTCAGCGGCCGGATCCTGTATCTCTATGCCTCCTGGAATTACACGGGCAGTGCCTCACGTCCCGGATCAAAAACAGACATCCTGAAACAGTATCTGAAATATCTGGAGCTGGATCAGGAGCCGGTATCTCTTGAAGAAACCCCCGAATGTGCAAGCTGCATTTTTGACCGCTATGATCATTACATACTGGATGTGATGATCATTTCCGAAGAAAACCACCCGGAAAATGAAGAGGACATTCTGGGGCTGTGTTCTCTTTCCATATCGATTCTCAACAGAACAACCGGATCAGGAACGGAAAGCGAAATCAAATCACAGTAGCCGCTGTTTTACACCCCTGAAACATTCTGCGGACATTTGTGAAACATCTCTCTGTTAAACTTGATGTAATCAATCATTTTCAGATAATTACACATTTTAACAGGAGGTTCGCCAATGAGAAAATCACTCAGACTGTTTCTTTTATGCACCGTTTTCTTCCTCATTGCCGGCATTCTGTTCCGGCAGATTTCCGGAACAGGCACCCGTTCATCTGATATTCAACCAGAAAAAACCGTTTTTGCCAAGTCGGATTCCCAAAAACCCGATCCGGTTTTCACCGGTGAAGATTACAAACCGCTTGCCGGAAGGACGGTGATCCTGGATCCCGGCCATGGCGGCAATGATCCCGGAATGGCCCTGGATGATATCTATGAAAAGGATATCAACCTGCAGATTTCAGAAAAACTTCAGAAGCTTCTCACAGAGCTGGGCTGTACTGTTCTTACCACCAGAAAGGACGATTCCTATGTCAGTCTGGAAAACCGGATACAGCTGACCGGCGATCAGAAAGCCGATCTGTTCATCAGCATCCATCTCAATGCCACCGATGAAGATACCGTTTCCAGTGGGGTCGAGTCCTACTATAACGATTCTTCCTGCCATGAAAGCAGGCAGCTGGCAGAGGCCGTTCAGGCCGGAGTTGTTAACAAAACCGGAGCAAGAGACCGGGGATCAAGAGGAGACAGTGATCTCTATGTGGTACGAAAAACCGTGATTCCTTCCTGCCTCATCGAAGCCGGTTTTCTCACATCGGATACGGAGCGGCCGCTGCTTCTGTCTAACAGCTATCAAACCCGGATTGCCGAAGGAATCGCAGAA
>JALFLM010000116.1 GCA_022774705.1 Lachnospiraceae bacterium
TCGTCAGTTCCGGATGAAATGCCGTGACAAGCTGTTTTCCCTGTCTGGCAGCGACAATTTTCCCGTCCACACGGGCCAGAACCTCCGCTTCATCTGATACTCCATCAATATACGGAGCCCGGATAAATGTCATGGGAACCGTGCCCAGTCCTTTAAACTCCTGTTCCGTATAAAAACTTCCCAGCTTCCATAGGCGTTTCTTTTCACCCGGATATTCATGGTTTCAAAACAGCTTCGGTCATTCTCAACCTCCCTGGCAAGCAGGATCAGACCGGCACATGTTCCGAATACAGGTAATCCTTCCAGAATTCTTTTCCTGACAGGCTCCAGTATGTCCGACTCACGGAGCAGTTTTCCGATGACGGTACTTTCTCCTCCGGGAATAATCAATGCATCAAAATGGCGCTCCAGATCCTTTTTCTGCCGTATTTCAAAATGTTCTGCTCCAAGTCTGTCCAGCATAGAAGCATGTTCCGCAAAAGCTCCCTGCAGAGCCAGTATTGCTATGGTAATACTCATATTATTTTCCCCGCTTTGCCATGAGAACCTGAATTTCCTGCTCATTGATTCCGACCATGGCCTCACCCAGATCGGTTGACAGTTCGGCAATCAGCTTTGCATCCGTGTAATTGGTCACCGCTTTTACGATTGCTGCAGCACGTTTTGCCGGATCTCCTGATTTGAAAATACCGGATCCTACAAAGACACCTTCCGCACCCAGCTGCATCATCAGGGCCGCATCGGCAGGCGTTGCCACACCGCCTGCTGCCTCCGCAATCTTTGCCTGCTCCGGCGTGGTAACATCCATAATCACACCGCCCTTTAACATCTGTGCCAGCTGTTTATTCAATTCATATCTGTTTTCTTCCATGATAATCTCCATTCCCATAAAACTATATATATATTTCCTATATGTCTTATGTATTTAATATGTTTTCTTTTGAATGTGATTATACAGGAAACTGTCCCCTTAAAAAGATGCAGTAAAAAGAATATTTACAGGGTCAGTTGAAACTGTCACGGCAAAGTATGAAATAATTGCCATTCCGGGCGGATTGTAGTATGATGAAGGCGTCAAGTTCATTTGACGCCTTCATCATACTATCTAATGTGAACAGGAAAGGAAGTTAATATGACAATCAGAATTGGTATTTTAGGATACGGAAATCTGGGCAAAGGTGTGGAATGTGCAATCAAGCACAACCCCGACACCGAGCTGGCTGCGGTATTTACAAGAAGAGACCCCGAATCACTGAAGATCCTGACTGAGGGAGCCAGAGTGTGTTCCGTAAACGATGCACCTGCCATGAAGGATGAAATCGATGTAATGATTCTCTGCGGAGGAAGCGCAACCGATCTTCCCGTACAGACCCCCGAGATGGCAGAATATTTCAATGTAATCGACAGTTTTGACACCCATGCAAAAATCCCCGAACATTTTGCTGCTGTCGACCAGGCCGCAAAAGCAGGCGGACATGTGGGAATTATCTCTGTTGGCTGGGATCCGGGCATGTTCTCCCTGAACCGTCTCTACGCCAATGCCATTCTTCCCGGGGGCAGTGATTACACCTTCTGGGGCAAAGGGGTAAGTCAGGGACACTCCGACGCCATCCGCCGGATTCCCGGTGTGAGGGATGCAAGACAGTATACCATTCCCGTAGAAAGTGCGCTGGAAGCAGTCCGAAGCGGTTCCAATCCCGAACTGACCACAAGACAGAAGCACACCAGAGAATGTTTCGTCGTGGCAGAGGAAGGTGCCGATGTGAAAGCCATCGAAGAAGCCATCGTTACCATGCCCAACTACTTTGCAGATTATGATACCACCGTACATTTTATCAGCGAAGAAGAACTGCAGCGTGACCACGCAGGCATTCCCCACGGCGGATTTGTTATCCGTACCGGAAAAACCGGCTGGAACGATGAAAACAGCCATGTCATCGAATACAGTCTGAAGCTTGACTCCAACCCGGAATTCACTTCTTCCGTACTGGTTGCCTACGCAAGAGCCGCATACCGCTTAAACCAGGAAGGCCAGACCGGATGCAGAACCGTATTTGACATCGCACCGGCATATCTGAGCGCAGCAGACGGAGCAGAGCTGAGAAAGCATCTGCTGTAACCATTTTTCCGGGAAAACTTTTCTGTGAAAATTTTTTAAAGAAAGCACAAATACAGGGCAGTATCCCTTTTCTCATGGGAAACTGCCCCGCTATCTTATATCTTTTTCTCATCTGTTTCGGAATTTCCATCTGTTCCCTCATTTTTATCAGATGTGTAACCCACCACCAGTCCAAGACACATGCCGATGCTTATCCCCATGCACATACCCAGACTCTGGTTGGAAAAAACCATCCCCAGAGAGCATCCCACTGCCATTCCAAAACACATCCCTATGAACATACAGGTTCCGATGTGAGACTGTCTGCTGCTCCACCGCAGTGCATCCTGCTCAAGCTTTTTCATATATGCATCTTTTCCGTCACATAACCGGTTTTGCTTTCAGTCCTTTTACGGATGTACTTCCGATATGATAAACCGCCGTACAGTTTTTTCCCAGAACTGTTCTGATTTTTTTCGATTCCGCTTTAAACAGCTTCGCCCACTGAGGATCATAATCCACCACTTCAATCCTGCGTGCCATATGTATTCCCTTTCCCTCCAAATCGGATTTTCTACTTTTTCAACCGCTTCATGTACTGCCGGAACTGCCAGCCGTACCATGCAAATAAAACCAGATACAAAACAAACAGAACCACATATGCACCGGTCA
>JALFLM010000118.1 GCA_022774705.1 Lachnospiraceae bacterium
AGCATGTATGCAGGCATTGGCGACACCATTAAAAGACAATATCCACATCAGATTTCCATGTCTGCCAGCTATGAAGCTAACGGAAAAGACGTTAACATTCCGGAGGATGATCTGCTGACTTTGGTTCGTACGGCTGCCGAGGAAAACCATCTGAATCTCTCCTTTGCCGAGCAGCGTCGGTATCTTGGCTGTGCGTTCCGTAGAGAAGGAGATACCTTCTGGACAGACAGAAGTGATATGAGCGGCAATCTGATGGAATGCTGGTTTATCACAGCAGAGGAGTATCGAAAACTGACCGGTAAACGTCTCAGCTTATCGGAAAATCAGATGGCCGTCTATGGACTGCCGGATAACGACGGATCAGCACCGGATTCCTTTACGATTGGTGACAGCCGCTTTGACTGTACAACTAAGTTGAACAGCTATCCGATTTCCATGGCCGATTTTAGTATTGTGGACTGTTTCGGATTTGTCGTCAGTGATGAAACAGTATTTCAGCGGATTTATGAATTACAGAAAGAGGCCTATCAGGAGTATGCCTCCGAAGTTTCATGTGAACTGGTTATTGATTTTGAAGATGAAGAGGCTGCAGCCGCAGTCTATGATCAGTTTGCAGACAGCCTGAAACAGCAGATGTTTCAATATGTTGATTCACAGCCCGATTCTGACGGAGGTTTTGGCATGAGCGTGGACAGCAAATGGGATACGATCGAATACCTCTATGGAATGTATGGAACGCTCCTGTTTCTCGGTCTGCTGCTGTCAATAGTATTTCTGTTCGCCACTGCGCTGATTATCTACTATAAGCAGATTTCTGAAGGCTATGAAGACAGAATCCGTTTCCAGATCATGCAGAAGATCGGCATGACTGCGGATGAAGTAAAAGGTGCTGTCCGCAGTCAGATTTTGCTGGTGTTCTTCCTGCCGCTGATTGCTGCAGCCATGCATGTTGCCTTTGCATTCCCCATTCTGACACGCCTGTTAAGGGTGCTGTTCCAGCCCAATCAGGCGCTGTTTATGGGCTGTACAATCGGTTCACTGGGAATATTTGCCGTGATTTATGTGCTGATCTACAGCATCACGGCAAGGGTTTATTATCAGATTGTAAGGTAAAAAGTATTTCCAGTCGCTGAAAATGCTATGAAAACAGATATATCTGCAGCCTTCATCCCGGTGTATTGCCAATCCCTTGGGTTTGTCAAGTTTTTTGTGTAAGTTTTGAAAAAATATTTTCGGGGAGGGGAACCTCCCCATTTTTCATATAGATGCTTTCACAAATTAACTTGTTAAAGCGTCTTTGACAAGCAGTTCCATTTCATCATTTAATTCACTTGATTCCTGATAGGCCGAAATGAGCATGTCATACGCCTCACTAAGTAATTCGGCTTCTTTTTCCTGGTCAGCGGAATCAAGATTTCTTAAACGATGATGAATTTTTTCCCATCTTTCATGAAGATCGCTCATTAGAATCCTCCGTTCTCATACCTGCGGATTCTTTTCTGGATTTTTTCATCTGTATCCAGCTGGTTTCGTACAAGGGCCCAGTTGTTTACCGGCCGCTGGTTCCATTTTTTGTATAATTCAGTAATCCGCAGATACAGAAGCTTGAACAAGGCATTTTCATTTGGAAATGCACCTTTTTTTGTGACTTTGCGGAGGCTTGAATTCACGCTTTCTACCGGATTGGTCGTATACAGGATTTTCCTTACCGCACTTCCATACTGAAACAGCTGCTCCACATGTGACCAGTTCCTTGCCCATACATCTACTGCTCCCGGATACTGGCTCCAGGACTGCCTGAAACGCTCAAATTCAGCTTCTGCAGCCCTCAGGCTGGCAGCACCATATACTTTCTTTAACTGGGCAGTAAAACGCTTATAGTCTTTATTCGGTACATATTTGATGGAATTCCGTATCAGATGAACAATGCATCTTTGTACAGTCACATCCGGAAAGATTGCTTTGGCACCTTCCTCCAGGCCGCTTACTCCGTCCATTGAAATAAAGAGTACATCTTCCACTCCACGGGCCTTGATTTCGTCAAATATCTGCATCCACTGATGTTTACTTTCCGATTCGCTGAGCCAGAGGCCAAGGATATCTTTTTTACCGTCTACATCATAGCCGGGTATTACATAAACAGCGTAATTCTTCGTTTCATAATCTTTGCGGATTGCGACATACAGGCAGTCCACGAACAGAAAGGTATAAAACTTCTGTAATGGACGGTTCTGCCATTCTTCCAGCTGCTCAAGAACACTGTCTGTGATTTCGGATATGGTTTCATGGGAAATCTCGAATCCATAGATATCTTCTATGGTATCGGCGATATCACGCTGGCTCATACCTTTTGCATACATTGCGAGAACTTTATCTTCGATTGCAGAAACGTCTCTTTTTCTTTTCGGGACAACTATCGGTTCAAAAGTTCCATCCCGGTCTCTTGGAACCTGGATCGGGACATCTCCGACGGTTGTCTTTAAGGTTTTCGAAGTGTAACCGTTCCTGCGATTGGAGGATTCTTTTTCGCCCCGTTCATTATTCTGATATCCAAGATGGCTGTTCATTTCACCCTGAAGCATGGCTTCAAACATTGGACCGAAAATATCTTTCAGCGCATTCTGCATATCCTCTACGTTTTTGGGCTGATACTGATCAATGATTGCCCTTGCCAGCTGCTCGTTTGGACTGAGCTGTTTTTTCTTCTTTGCCATAGTGAGTGTGTCCATCCTTTTCTGATCCTTTCCTGTAATCTTAACACACTCTGTATAACAAACAAAGTGCGTAAGTTTTGAAATTTGTTTTTCTCAACTTATACACTTTATTTTACACCCTCAATCCCTTGGCAATACACCTTTTCCATATTCAATTCCAATCAGTCCCTAACCTGTGATCTGGTTGTCTCCACTTTCAAATCCGGTTTGTTCATCAGAATCCGCAGGACAAATTCGGTACAGGGGATGTCTTCATTGAAAAATCTGGTCATATACGTGTCATCAAACAGACGGAAACTCTGCAGTTTCTCGATGTTCTCCTGTCTGATCTGCTCCGCTGTCTTCTTTTTTCTGATCGTGCTCAACACACCACCTGCTTTCTGTTATTTTTACTGTATCACAAAATACTGCAGGGTAACTTCAGAGTTTATACTGCAAGTCTCATATTTGTTGCTCACTTATTTCTATAGCATTCTTTCGTTTTTTATTAAGAACATAAGTCTGATACAGTATCAATATGTAAATACATATCTTTAATAACAATCCCAGAGTTGTATTCATTGACACATACTGACCAGCATAACGAATCATTTCATAATTTGCTAATATAGTCCGAACTATTCCCCATATAGATGCAATCGAAATCAATATGGGCAATGACTTATTATTTTTCGCACTGGCAAAATACAAAAATGATGCTACAGCACCTAACATATTCGGAATGATTAACATCACGGCAAGTGAAATTAATTGCCAGGTTGCACCTCTTGAAATATTATCGGATCCGGTTATACACATAGCTATAAAATAGGCTGAAATTACAATTCCCATTTTCTTTGAGGACAATGTCCCTCTTATAGCATGAATTAGTCCATAAACAAAAAACGCTATCTGAAGAATAAGACCTAAAACATTAATTACAATAACCTGAATGTCACTATAATCGATTGCTCCTGATTGCAATGGAAATCTGATAATAATGTCCACTACTGTTACCGCAAAAGAAAATACTATGAATGCATATAAAGCAATCATTATACTATTTGCCAATTTGTTTTCAATAACCGGATTTCTTTCCACTAATTTTGTCATTTCCTTTCCAGATAACAGGTCATCAAGACTTACTTCTAATATCTGAGATATTTTCTTTGTGGTAAGCAGATCGGGATATCTGTCTCCACATTCCCATCTGGAAACAGACTGCCTCGTTACATATAATTGTTCTGCGAGAGACTGTTGTGTCATTCCTTTTGCTTCCCTTGCTTTTCTTAGTTGTTCTCCAAATTCGACCATATCAAATCTGCTCCTTTCATTTTTTCTCATCTGCAGATGTGATTTTAGTATCGCATATAGTAGAAACAACATCAAGCACCACCTGTAAATACCTTGTCACCATTATGGTGCATATGGCAAAATCAAGTGTTTATGCATTTTCACCTCAACGATCTTCAAATTATACCTCAGCAGCACTAATCCTTTTTACCTCCCATCTAACGATATCATTCCATCATGTATTCTTGCTCTGATGTACTTTCATCTATTTCCTGATGAAATTCTGACTTGTTCCGGACACTCCTGAGCCTTGTATTATTCTGTAATTTTCTTTTATCATTTCCTCTGTCGCAACTGTCGCAAAATTTTCAAAAACTTTTTTATAACCTTTTCTGCAGAAGCCTCTTCCGGGAATCCTGCCTCTTCCCACGATATCTCCAACAAAAAAAGCCACCGAAATATTAATACGATTCGATGACTTTTTAAGATGAATAGTTTTTTATGTTCTGGTATCCGAAGACCCTTACCAGTTCTTTGTCGTTTTCTCCAATATCATGATCCTGACAATCTGTGCAATAATACTCTTCCGAGCTTCACGCCATTGTTACGGTATGGAAGCTAAATTTACTCATTTCTTGGCTTTAGAGCGTCAATGCTCTTCCGAGCTTCACGTCATTGTTACGCATTAAGATTTTTGGACCTCAAAGAAATGGAAGATGTGTCAATGCTCTTCCGAGCTTCACTTCATTTTCACGTTGAGAATCACACCATCGACAGCTTTTTCAAAACTGTGTCAATGCTCTTCCGAGCTTCACTTCATTTTCACTTAATAACTCATAATTAAAAATAAATAAAAAAGGAGGTTGTGTCAATGCTCTTCCGAGCTTCACTTCATTTTCACTCTTCAAAAAGATCGAGTCCACCTTTGCTGATTTCGTGTGTCAATGCTCTTCCGAGCTTCACTTCATTTTCACCCCACCCCTTCAGAAACCCTTGATTTACAAGGCTTTCTGAGGCCTGTTTTGCAGGTATTTTTCTGAACATTCTGACAAATAGCCTTTTTCAGGGTGTTTTTATGTCTTGACGAAATTTTTCCTGTATTTCAACCAGTTTTTGAACTTTTTCAATTTTTCTTGAAATCCATATTTTCTCCTTTGTCACCATTATAAGTATTTCCGTCTACGGCGTCAAGCAGAGTTTTTTCATCCAAACATCCACCTGAAGTCATCTGCTTCCTCTGAACCCCCACGCAAAATCCCCAACCCAAAAAGATCATCAGAAAAGTCGCCCATGCCTCGTTCGCCTCACTTCCCCGATAATCATTTTGTCTTTCTAATTCCCTATTCCAGTGTCTTACTCACCATTCCCCCACTCTTCCTCCACCCTTCACACCCCTAAAGATGGAAAACCTCCCTCATTTATGATATGGTTCTCCTGCATTAATCTTAAATGCACGATATATTTGTTCCAGCAGTATCACCCTCATCAACTGATGTGGAAATGTCATGGGTGAGAAACTGAGTTGATAGTCTGCCCGTTTAAGGACTGCATCTGACAGTCCCAGTGAACCTCCGATGACAAATGCAATATGGCTTTTTCCGTTCAGGGCCAGCTGACTGATTTTTTCTGCCAGTTTCTCGGATGAAAGTTCTTTTCCCTGAATCGCAAGGGCAATTACATAAGCGTCCTCACGGATACAGGACAGGAGTCGTTCTCCTTCTTTATCTTTGATCTGCTGGTTGACTGCTTCCGGCGCTTTGTCCGGCGTCTTCTCATCCTGTACTTCCACAATCTCCAGCCTGCAGTATCGTCCAAGCCTTTTGGAATACTCTGCGATGGCAGAAGTAAAATACTTTTCTTTAATCTTTCCCACAGTTAAAACTGAAATTCTCATAAACCTTCGCAGCGTTACGGCTGCATCTCCCTTCAAAAAATATCCTGCAATAACCGGGAAATCCCGCTTATCTTCTTAAAGTTTTATAAACTGCCGGTTTTCCATTGTTTCACGATTTATTCTATTATATAATATTTCGTAACAATTCAGCAAGAGCTGAACTGTCCTGAGTTTACTCAATACATTACAATTAACCTGTTCTGAAATGGAGGAATTTATATGCCCAATCTGCCTGTTTTTAAAAATCAGACCTTTTTAAATGACCACCCCGGTCAGGATACGGCTTCCGGTTCTGCTGCGGATCTTCAGGCTCATACCGGTGTCTATGTCAGCAGCCGGGATAAGTATGAAGATTTAAACTCATCTGCCACATCTCTTCTGATTATCGGACTCATTCTGGCGGTGATTCTTGTTATCGACTTTTCCCGCATCATCCGTCTTCCGATCGGGAGCAACTCCCGGATTCTGGTAGATTCCGTTCTGGGGATTTTGGCGGGTGCCTGCCTTATGGGCTCTCATACAACCTACAGACGTGCCAATGAGATTAAAGCCATGATTGAATCCGAGCAAAGACAGCGCCGCCAGATTATCAGCTGGTGCACCTCCACCTATTCTGCACCTCAGATTGACAAGATGATAGATGCTGCAGAGGCCGGTCTGCCTGAATCCATGGAGATTTTATGTCTGAAACGTATGGATTTGATCCGTTCCTATCTGATTCGTGAATATCACATTGATGATGAACCTTACCTTGATGATCTGTGTGAGGAGATTTTCCAGAAGATATTTGAGCTGTAGGCAGAATACTATGCTTTTTGATATTGAAGCTATAATCAGGATATTTGGGCTAATGCACTTTCAGCCGGTTATTTGACCGGCTGTTTCTTTTCAGGGACAGCCCCAAACGCTGCGCGTGTCCCCGGCATGGCGTATCCGTTAAACAGATACACTATTTAAGCAGATACACTATAGTACTGTTTTCTTCTTTCCTTCATTCTCTCATACATTTCATACGGGAATGCATTTTCCAGCGACTGGGTTTCCGATTGTCCGTGAAAATCTGAAGCTGCTGATTCCATCAGACCATACTCTGATGCATATTTTTTCAGTTCGTCCCTCTGGGCTCTTGTGTATTTGCCGTATTCCACTTCCATGGCCCCGATTCCGGCTGTCAGATCGCTGAAATGCTTCAGCAGTTTCCGGTTTTCTTCTTCCGAAAGGCCATAGTAAAACAGATGTGCCAGTACAGGGATTCCTTTTGCCGCAATGATTGCTTCCGTTACCTCTTCCAGCGATGCATAGGCGAAGGGATATTTTACATAGGCCCTTCTTTCACCGAAATTACCGATATAAATGTCAAATCCTTCATCTACAGTTTTTGTATATCCCCGTTCTTTCAGAGCGTCTGCTATCTGTTTTCTGCCCAGATGATGTGTTTCCGGATAATCAGCTTTCAGTGTTTCATAAGTTCCCAGATCGATGCCGTTTTCCCGGAGTTTCTCCAGAATCGCATCTACATATGGTTTTCTGTCATGGATATCTTTCCGGAAAATCTGTTTCATCAGAGGATTGTCCGAATCATAATCCAGCGCTACAACGTGAAGTTCCTTCTCCTCTCCCGAAGATGTTCTGTAAAGACAGGAAATCTCACTGCCCCGTATCAGCTCCATATCGGGATGCCGGGATGCCAGTTCTTCAAAATCCGGACAGTCCAGGTTATGGTCGGTTATGGCCAGAGCCCGGATTCCTGCTTTTCCTGCCTCTTCTATCAGATCATCCTGTGAAAGCATACCATCTGAAAGTCTGGAATGTGTATGCAGATCTGTATATAGTCGTTTTTTCATTCAGCTTTTTCTCCTTCTGCTTTTGCTCCTTCTGCTTTTTCTCCTTCATAATTTCTGCCACTCAAAATGTGTTTAAATATACTTAACGCATCGAGAAATTGAAGTCCTCGCGGATACTTCTTACTGTTTCGTAGTGTATGCTTTTGCGGTTACGGATAACACGCTACTCACAAGTTCATGTACACTCCGCAGTCGTAAATTCCCGAAATAGCCTTCGGTACATACTTACGTTTGCCTGATTATGCAACTTCGTAAGTCACAGCATCTCTTAAATTAAGACTTGCGTT
>JALFLM010000186.1 GCA_022774705.1 Lachnospiraceae bacterium
GATCCCATGAAGGCTTCTTTGATTCAGATTTTTGCAGGCCTGGCTCTGTTCCTGGGAGTTGAGATTGTCCACAGGCTGTTTCCTGGAGCACCGGAGATTGTGTTGAATATACTGCTGGCTGTGTCTTATCTGATATTGGGCGGCAAAGTGCTGCTGACAGCTCTGCGCAATATCAGAAAGGGACAGGTGTTTGATGAGAATTTCCTGATGAGTATCGCAACTCTGGGGGCATTTGCAACCGGTCAGTTTGATGAAGCGGTGGGTGTTATGCTGTTTTACCGTATTGGGGAATATTTTGAACAGCGTGCGACGAACCAGAGCCGCAGTCAGATCATGGAGGCAGTGGATATGAGACCTGAGGTAGTTAATCTGGTGGAAGGCGATGCGGTCCGGGTCATGGAGGCGGAAGAAGCAGAAGTCGGAGATATTCTCCTGGTCCGCCCCGGTGACCGGATTCCTCTGGACGGCGTGGTAATCGAAGGAGAAAGCCGTATCGATACTTCTCCGGTGACCGGTGAGCCTGTTCCGGTAAAGGCCGGTGCGGGGGACAGTGTAGTTTCCGGCTGCGTCAATACCTCCGGTGTGCTGAAAATCCGCGTGGAAAAGGTGCTGGAGGAATCCATGGTTTCACGGATTCTCGATTCCGTTGAAAATGCAGCGGCCAGCAAACCGCAGATTGACAAATTTATTACACGGTTTTCACGTGTGTATACCCCTTTTGTCGTATTTATGGCTCTGGCGGCTGCCGTTTTGCCAAACCTGATCAATCTGTTTCTGGAATCTCCGATTATGGGAAAAGGCCCGGTTTACTGGGTAACAACAGCTTTGACGTTCCTGGTTATCAGCTGTCCCTGTGCACTGGTCCTGTCTGTACCGCTGGCATTTTTCTCCGGTATCGGTGCAGGTTCCAGAAAGGGAATCCTGTTTAAAGGCGGTGTCACCATTGAAAGTCTGACAAAGGTGAAAGCAGTGGTTATGGATAAGACCGGTACCGTTACGGAAGGTAATTTTGCAGTGCAGAAGGTGATTCCTTCGCCTGAAAGCAGTCTGGAGGCAGGTCAGCTTCTGACCATGGCAGCTTCCTGCGAACTTTCTTCCACCCATCCCATCGGCACCAGTATCGTTGCGGCAGCCGAAAAAGAATCTCTGCAGATTGAAAGACCTGTTCAGATGCAGGAGTTTGCCGGAAAAGGAATCCGGGCAGTGCTGGAAGCAGGAGAAATTCTTTGCGGCAACCGGAAACTGATGGAAGCATTTCAGGTAACTCTGCCGGAAGACAGCTGTGGAAAAGCCGGAACTGAGGTTCTGGTAGCTGTGGATGGAAAATACGCTGGAAGCATCCTCATCTCTGATACCATTAAAAAAGAAGCAAAAGGTGCTATCGCCAGGGCAAAGGCTCTTGGTATCGTTACAGCCATGCTGACTGGCGATGCACAGGACAGTGCGGAAGCTGTTGCTGCGGAAACGGGTATCGATGAGGTTCATGCCAGATTGCTGCCTCAGGAAAAGCTGGAACAACTGCAGAAAATCCGTAAAAAATACGGCAGCGTAATGTTTGTAGGAGATGGGATCAACGATGCTCCCGTTCTGGCCGGTGCCGATGTGGGGGCTGCCATGGGAAGCGGTGCTGACGCTGCCATTGAGGCGGCAGACGTGGTATTTATGACCTCCAGTGTGGATGCGATTCCTCAGGCAATCGACATTGCCCGTGCAACCAGCCGGATTTCCTGGCAGAATGTTTATTTTGCACTGGGAGTGAAAGCAATCGTCATGCTGTTTGGTCTGTTGGGGCATGCCAATATGTGGCTGGCCGTTTTTGCGGATACCGGCGTATCCATGCTCTGCCTGCTGAATTCCATGCGTATCCTGTATCGCAGATAAGGATAGATTTTTTTGCAGAATCAGCAAAACCGGCTGTGTATCAGTTTCTGTGGACTGGTACGCAGCCGGTTATCTATTGATTCCGCCGGGTTGTTATTCAAAATATTATTCAGCTTCTGTCACATCACTGATTCCGTCCTCTTCGGATTCCGGTTCCCAGATTTCGGATTCCGGAAGAATGCCGTGAAAACAGGCAAAATGTTTTTTCATGGCATCGAAGGTTTCCACACTGATCACGTGTTCCATCCGGCAGGCATCTTCCATGGCAGTCTCCTCGCTGACACCCATGAAAATAAGCCACCGGGACAGCAGCTTATGACGTTCGTACATTTTTTCGGCGATTTCCCTTCCTTTTTCGGTCAGGACAAGATGGCCTTCATTTTCCACTGTTATGTAACCGTTCTCCCTGAGATTTTTCATGGCAACGCTGACGCTGGGTTTGGAAAAGTTTAATTTGTTCGCTACATCGATTGATCTGACATATCCATTGGCTTCCTGAAGCATGAGAATTGTTTCCAGATAATTTTCTGCAGATTCAAGAATTTTCATTAAAATCCGGCACGGGTTTCCATAAACCTGTCGGTATGGCTGCATACCGTTTACTGCATACCGGGTTATGAAAACGCGCCAACCTCCTTTCTGACTGGAGTCTGCTGCAATATTACCATATTTTGCACCCCTGTTTCTGTATTAAGGATAGCATAAGAGAAATATTTTTTCAATATGAAACAGAATTTGGTGCAGTCCTTGCGAAAATCCATTTTTATAGTTATAATACAAAAAACAGGGGACTGTTAACCGGTCAATTTACAGGGAAAACGGGGGAGAATATATGATATGAATGAGGGATTAGGTAAGAAATTGAAACAGCTGCGGACTGGTCAGGGAATGACGCAGGACATGGTTGCGAAGCTTCTGCATACAACGCGTCAGCGATATGCCCGCATGGAGAACGGGCAGGCGGATATTTCGTTTCAGGATATCCGTATGCTGGCAGATATTTTCGGTATTTCCACTTCTGATCTGACATCGGAGGAGAAAAAGGAACGCATCCGGGGCGTGATTCTGCACCAGAAACCGGAGCTCCTCGGAATCGGCGGCATGGAACAGTTTCTGTCCCTGCTGGATCTGCTGGAAGAGCAGGAAGCCATTTATTCTGAAAAGACCGGCGGGGAAAGTCGGGAAAGAGCCGAAGGAATCTTTTCAGGTCTGGATAATCCTGATTTATACGGAATGCTGCGTCCGGTTCAGCGCCCTGCTGCTGTAAACAGCTATAAGGAGAATCTGCTGTCCATACTGGAGCGTTCCGGTCTGGAGATCATTCGTTATCCCTTCGCACCGGAGCTTCTGGGGATGCTGGTATACAATGGCTGCGGCTACACGCTGATTACCAGTTCATCCTGTCCTTTCGAAGAGGAGATGCGGACAGCAGCCTTCCTTGCCGGGGAATTTTTCTCCAGAGCAGCCAGATGCCGGCAGCTTCTGTATGTTCTGACGCGGGACAATTATGAAGGAACGGCGGCAAAGGAAAAGGATGCTGTGGATTTTGCCCGGGAACTGCTGATACCCGGTTATGCACTGAATTATTATATTTGTTACGAACTGCAGGTTTCCCCTTCCGGTCTGCATGCTATTCACGCCGCACAGATTCAGAATTATTTTCAGGTATCCTATGAAACTGTGGAAAAAGCACTTCTGAGGGAACAGCTTATTTCCAGAGAACAGGTGCAGAAAATTCATAAGGGAAGACGGTATTACGGGGAAGAGCGCCTTGCCGGTATGGTGGGGATTTCTCTGAAGTATCTTTATGAGCCCTGGAACCGGGTTCAGCTGCCTCATATGTATGTGGAGCATCTCCTCGGCAATTTTGAAAACGGGTATATTCCATTCGTACAGCTGAAACGAATCATGGATCTGATGCAGGTACCTGTTGGAGAACTTGCGGGTCTGCGAAAACCTCAGGATGACCGGGACGACTGGGATGACAGCTGGGAATAATCTTCAGCTGTTCATTCGCTGCAGGATTCAGCTGACCAATCATCGTCCGGTCATTTATCCATTGATCTTTCTGCTGATCATGGAGATGGTCTGATACATGACGACGGCAATGACGCAGAGAATCAGTATGGAAAGCATAACCATATCCATCTGGAATACCTGTGAACTGTAGATGATCAGGTATCCCAGGCCTGATCTGGCTGCCATGAATTCTCCGATGATGACTCCCACCAGGCAGAGTCCGATATTGACTTTCATGGTGCTCAGGATCAGGGGAATGGACGAGGGAATCAGCAGTTTGAAAAGGACATCCCGTTTTCCGGCACCCAGTGTCTTCATCAGCCGTATTTTATCCAGATCGGTTTTGTAAAATCCACCGGTCAGAGTGATGGTGGAGGCGAAGATTGCCAGAAGAATCCCCGTCACGATCACGGTTTTTACGTTGTTTCCCATCCAGACGATCAGAACAGGGGCCAGAGCCGATTTGGGAAGACTGTTCATCATCACCAGCGCCGGCTCCAGAATTTCATAAATGGTTTTGCAGGACCACAGAAGAGCTGCCAGAAACAGGCTGGCAGCGGATACAATCAGAAAACTGAGCAGCGTCTCGCCAATGGTTACCAGGATATGGTAAAAGAGATGCTGCTCATTTACTGCTTTCAGAAAGCAGTCGTACATCCGGGTGGGAGAGCTAAAAATAAAGTCATTGATCAGACCCGCCTGTGCACACCCTTCCCACAGGAGCAGAAAGCCTGCCAGAAGCAGAAAACGGGAAAAACGGATCAGCCGGATTCTTCTGCGGTATTTCAGCAGAAAAGCCTTCTGATTGGTGCTGACCGGACAGTCATGGTTTTTTGAATTTTTGTCCGGCCTGGATTCATTTTTACAGACATTCATGATTCTTTTTTCAGCTCCTTCCACACCTGATTGAATAAAACAGAAAAATGGGGATGTTCTCTGCGCTTTACGGGACTGGTGATCTGTCCGGGAAATGAAACGGCGATATCTGCTTTCAGAGAACAGGGCCGCCCTGAAAGCACAAGGATCCGGTCGGCTACGCTGACAGCTTCTGAAAGGTCATGAGTGACCATCAGAACTGTTTTTCCGGTTTCACGGATCAGTGTGGCGATGTCATCGGTCACATCCAGCCGGGTCTGATAATCAAGTGCCGAGAATGGTTCATCAAGGATCAGAAGAGACGGCTCAATTGCCAGAGTCCGGATCAGGGCAGCTCTCTGGCGCATCCCGCCGGAAAGCGCAGAGGGGGAGCTGCCGCAAAAATCTTTCAGACCGTAGGAATCAATCATCTGATTTACCCGGAAAATGGTTTCAGGTGTCTGCCGGTGGTGCAGTTCCGGTCCCAGCATCACATTCTGATACAGGGTTCTCCATTCAAAAAGATGATCTCGCTGAAACATATATCCGATGGCTGAACAGCCGGACAGACGAACAGAACCTGATTCCGGCTTCAGAAGACCGCAGGCAAGAGAAAGCAGGGTCGATTTACCGATGCCTGTGCAGGGGAAACAGGATGAGAAAAGGTATGCTCCGGCATCTTTGCCGTGGCACCTGCTGAAAAGCGCCTTGACGTTGCCTGCAGTTTCTGATAGAATTTTTCTTGTATTTCCGGGCTGCTTTCAGACTGTCCCGGAAAGTCCGAAACAATTGCAGATAGTTTGTTGCAAACAGGAGGTTTTTATGTTACTGATAGTTTTAGGCGGTTTTCTGATGGCTCTGGCCGACAGTGTACCGGGAGTTTCCGGCGGAACAGTAGCTTTTCTCATGGGATTCTATGATGATTTTATTTCATCGCTTAATGATATTGTATCGAAAGATAAGGAAAAACAGAAAAAGGCGGTTCATTTTCTGATAAAGATGGGCGGAGGCTGGATCGTCGGTATGGCATCGGCAGCGCTGGTGATTACATCTGTTTTTGAGACATATATTTATAATGTCAGTTCCCTGTTCATGGGATTTGTTCTGTGTGCGATTCCGGTTATTATTATGGAAGAAAAGGATTCTTTTAAAGGAAAGTATCAGAACCTGATTTTTTCCGTATTCGGAGCGGCAATCGTAATCGGTATTACTTATTTTTCAGGTTCTTCCGCCAGCGGCAGCATTGCCTGGGGAGATTTCTCCTTCGGAGCCGGTGTGTTCCTTTTTGTCTGTGGTATGTGTGCCATTTCAGCCATGGTGCTGCCCGGTATCTCCGGTTCTTCCCTGCTTCTGGTTTTCGGCTTTTATCAGGCCGTTATGGAAGCCATCCGCGGACTGCTGCATCTGCAGTTTGAATACATTCCCGGCCTGGTGATTTTCGGATGCGGGATCCTGCTGGGTATCCTGACTGTGGTAAAAGGACTGAAGGCAGCTCTGACGAAGAAGCGTTCCGCCACCATGTACACGATTCTCGGCATGATGCTGGGATCCATTTACGCAATTGTGATGGGCCCCACCAGCCTGAAAAACAATCCGCAGCCTGCCATGACTCCGGAGACATTCAGCCTGCTCTTTTTCATCATCGGCGGCGTTGTGATCCAGGGACTTCAGCTTCTGAAACGGGTCTTTGACAAAAAGGAAAACCAGGTGATGTGATGCCGCGGATTCTGCTGGTTGAGGATGACAGGAGTATTGTCGATCACCTGAAGGTGTTTTTGAAACAGGAGGGATTTGAGGTGGATGCTGCCATGCGCCAGTCGGATGCATTGAATATGGCAGCAAAAACCGCTTATGATCTGCTTCTGCTGGATGTTTCTCTGCCGGATGGAAGCGGCTATGCGGTTTGTACGGCGGTGAAGGCGTATTCTGATGTTCCCGTGATTTTTCTGACTGCTTCGGGTGATGAATTCAGTGTGGTGACCGGCTTTGATCTGGGAGCGGATGATTATATCGCCAAGCCGTTTCGCCCCCGGGAGCTGATCTCCCGGATTAAAAATGTGCTGCGACGGTATCACCGCACTGGAAACACGCTGGAATACGGTGGTGTTGCCGTTGATACGGTAAAGGGGGTTGTAACCCGCAATGGCGAAGAAATTCTGCTGTCTGCCCTGGAGTACAGGCTGCTTCTGGTGTTTTTCAACAATAAAGGTATTGTATTATCGCGGAACAAGCTGCTGGAGGAGATATGGAATATCGCAGGCGAATTTGTAAACGACAATACGCTGACCGTATACATAAAAAGACTGCGGGAAAAGATTGAAAAGGATCCCCAGAAACCGGAGATTATCAAAACGGTCCGCGGTCTGGGGTATCGGGTGGGAGATTAATGAATATGAAGATTATGCGAAATCCCGAGGTGCGTAAAAGTTTTACGGCATGGATTCTTCTGGCTGTGATTTTTACCGCATTTTCTGCGTGGCTTGATGTCCGTTTCGCAGCTGCAGCCGCCGTTTTCAGTATCTGTCTGATCGGCGGCTTTTATCGTACCACCCGCAGGCGGTATGAACGGCTGGCGGAAATGAGCCTGGAAATCGACCGGATTCTTCATGGCAGCAGTCATTTTGATCTGAGCCGTTTTGAAGAAGGAGAGCTGGCGATTCTGTCCAGTGAAATTTATAAAATGACTGTCCGTCTGCGGGAACAGGCAGATGCGCTTTTGAAGGATAAAACACATCTGGCAGATTCTCTGGCGGATATTTCCCATCAGATCAGAACGCCGTTGACATCAATCAACCTGATTGTCGATTTTCTGTCAGAAGATGATCTGAGCAGAGATCGTCGGCTTGGACTGACCAGGGAGCTGATGATGCAGCTTTCCCGCATTGACGGACTGATCACAGCACTTCTGAAGCTGTCCAGGCTGGATGCCGGTGCGGTACTGATGGCAGAGGAGCCGGTTTCAGCTTCGGAGCTGGTGAAAAAAGCTGCAGATACCATTGCCATTCCCATGGAGCTGCGCAGCCAGCAGCTGGTGGTACAGATCGTACAGGATGGGTCTTTTACCGGTGATTTTGCCTGGTGCGTGGAGGCCATGGGCAATATAGATC
>JALFLM010000168.1 GCA_022774705.1 Lachnospiraceae bacterium
CTTGAATCCCAGGAATGTTTCAAAGGGGATATCAAACCCCTCTTTTTTCAGCTTCTCGCCGCAGACAGGGCAGACCTTATCCGGCATATCGCATCCCGCCATGCCGCTGAAGGCCCTTACCTCCTCTGAATCGAAATCATAATAATGACAGCTGGAACAGTAGTAATGGGGACTCAGGGGATTCACCTCGGTGATTCCGGCCATGGTTGCCACAAAAGAAGAACCTACCGAACCTCGGGAACCAACCAGATAGCCGTCCTCGTTTGACTTGTGCACCAGCTTCTGAGCAATGATGTACATAACGGCAAATCCGTTGCTGATAATGGAGTGAAGTTCCCGCTCCAGACGGTCCACAACGATCTGAGGCAGCTTATCACCGTAGATTTTGTGGGCCGTATCGTAACAGATGTTTCGCAGATCCTGATCGGAATTTTCGATAACCGGAGGGCACTTATCCGGGCGGACCGGCTGAATCGGCTCGCACATATCTGCAATCAGATTTGTATTGGTGACAACCACTTCCTCCGCTTCCTTCTCACCCAGATACCGGAATTCCTCCAGCATCTCTTCTGTGGTCCTAAAATACAGAGGCGGCTGGTTGTCCGCATCCTTGTATCCCTGTCCTGCCTGAATAATGCTCCGGTAAATGGCATCCTCCGGCTTCATGAAATGGGAATCACAGGTCGCCACCACCGGTTTGCTGAATGTTTTCCCCAGTTCATAGATCCGCCGGTTCAGATTCATCAGATCCTCATCCGAGCTGACACCGAGCCCCGATTTCTCCAGCATAAATCGGTTGTTGCCGATGGGCTGGATCTCCAGATAATCATAAAAATTACACAGTTCCGCAATCCGCATATCGTCAGCCCCCTGCAGAACAGCCTGGAACAGCTCCCCGGCTTCACAGGCAGAACCGACAATCAGTCCTTCCCTGTTCTCAATGAGCAGAGACCTGGGAATTCTTGGTTTTCGGTTGTAATAGGTCAGATGGGATTCGGAAACAAGCCGGTACAGATTCACTCTCCCAAGATCATTCTTCGCCAGCAGAATAATATGGTAATATCTGGGATTTTTCTGAATCATCTCCACAGTAGGTCTGGAGACAGTGTTCACCTCTTCCAGCGTATGTACTCCCCGCTCTTTAAACTTCTTGCAGAATTCAATGAAAATTCCGGCGGTACACTCCGCATCATCCACCGCGCGGTGATGGTTTTTCAGGTTAATGCCCAGTTCCTTCGCCACATGATCCAGCGTAGCCTTTTTGCTGTTGGGAAAGAAATACCGTGCCATCCTCATAGTACAGAGCCAGCACGGATTCTCAAAGGGAATACCCAGATTTTTCGCCGCTTTCAGAACAAAGTTCACATCAAAGGAAGCATTGTGCCCTACAAGAGCCGCTCCTTCACAGAACTGCAGAAATTCCGGCAGAACCGCATCAATAGTCCGGGCATCCTTAACCATGGAATCGTTGATACCGGTCAGATTCTCAATCTCATAGCTGATGGGCTCCCGGGGATTCACGAAAACCGAATACCGGTCCACGACAACGCCTTTCTGAACCTTGACTGCACCGATCTCGATGATTTTATGCACATTATTGTTAAGACCTGTGGTCTCAAGATCAAAAACCACAAAAGGATCGTCCAGCGTCCGGATGCCGGGATTCTCCACGATGGTAACCAGATCATCCACCAGATATCCTTCCATCCCGTAGATCATCTTCAGCGGTTTGGAACTGTTCAGGCGGTGGAATGCTTCCGTAAAGGCCTGAACATTGCCATGATCGGTAATGGCCAGTGCCGGCATATCCCAGTCGTAGACGGTTTTCATCAGCTCATCCACATCGGAAACAGCATCCAGTTCGCTGAACTTCGTATGACAGTGAAGTTCCACCCGCTTTCTGGGGCTTCTGTCCATTCTCTTCTTTTTTTCCAGAGATGCGGCCTTTTTTATCCCCCGAACCGAGGAAATGGAAATCTCCCGGTCAAAGGTATCCTGAGCAGCAACACCCCTGACGCTGACGCCCATCCCCGGCCTGATACCTTCCTTCAGTTCATCAACCAGATCTCCTCTGCAGAACGTCTTGACCCCGATACTGTCTGTTCCGTCAAAGATATGGAAAATGCACATGGTACTTCCTGTCCGCAGTTCACGGAACTCCACATCCATAATCTCACCATATACAACCACTTCACCCATTTCCTGCTGAATCTCATTCAGAGGAATCGGAGGTTCGTCAAAGTTGCGCCCGTAGATCACATCCGGCGATTTCTTCGGATACGGCTTTTTATCACCGTATTTGCCGAAGCCTTTTTTGCCGTTCTGACTGAAGCTCTTCTTAGCGGCATCCCCGACGCCGTCTCCCTTCCCGGAAGAGCCGCTTTCCGGTGAAGCTTTTGCAGCGGCAGAAGAAGCAGCAGCTTTTTTATCTCCAACAGCCACCTTTTCCCCGGATTCTTTCCGGTCCGCGGCAGCGGCCTGCTTTTCCGCCAGACGCTCCTGCCTGCGGCGCTGGTTTTCCGCCACAATTTTCTGCGTTTCCAGTTCGATAAAGCTTTCCGCTTCTTCCTTTTTATTCTCCTTACGGTTCACATAAACCAGCTGAATCAGGACATTCATATGAAAACGTTCATTCAGAACCTTATGGAGGATTTTCTCCAGTTCCTGTCCTTTGGCTCTTGCCACCATGGAATCCTCCACCTCAACCACCAGTTCCTCCTCTGCCGGATAGGCCAGTTCAGCATGATCGAACAGGCTGTACAGCAGCCTGCTGCAGTTCTTCAATTCCAGCAGCAGACTGTCCCGGTACTGTTCCATCAGGTATTCCACCGAATACGCCTCCGACAGCCGGTAATCCTCCCGAACCCTGACTGAAGTGGATACGGTATAAAAATACTGCTTCTTGATTTCCGCCTCCAGCCGGTAGATCAGGCGCTTGGGAATCAGGCGTTCTGCTGTCACATAAATCGTGATCACATCCTGCGCCCGGTTCCTTGACACCCTCTGCACCAGCATCCATTTTAAAATACCGGAAACCTCACTGGATCCTTTAAATCCAGGTAAAACTTCTGTAAATGACTTCGCCAATTGATCGCCCCGCTGTTACTTTCTATGCCTGGTATTTTTACCTTTTTCTATAACTGATAATTCTTTATCTCTTCCATCAGTGCCGGCAGCAGCTGATCCTCCGGCAGTTTCCGGATGATCTCGCCTTTGCGGATCAAAAGTCCCTCTCCGATCCCTCCGGCGATTCCCAGATCTGCTTCCTTTGCTTCTCCGGGGCCGTTGACCACGCAGCCCATGACCGCCACCTTCAGCGGTTTTTCAATACCGGCAACCATGGTCTCCACTTTATTGGCAAGAGAAATAAGATCAATTTTCGTTCTGCCGCAGGTAGGACAGGAAATGACCTCCACACCGCCCTGACGCAGACCAAGATCCCGCAGGATCATCTTCGCCGCCTTGATTTCCTCCACCGGATCTCCCGTCAGCGATACACGAATGGTATTGCCGATACCGGCATACAGGATAATACCCAGTCCCACAGAGGATTTGATACTGCCGGAAGTCACCGTGCCGGATTCCGTAATTCCCACATGGAGAGGATGGTTCGTCTTCGGTGCCAACAGTTCGTGGGCTTTTGCACACATGGGAACATTGGAGGATTTGATGCTGATAACCAGATTGCCATAGCCCATATCCTCGATCATCTTCACCTTATCGAGAGCGCTTTCCACCAGCCCCTGCGCCGTTACCTTTCCGTATTTCTGAATCAGCGGCTTTTCCAGCGATCCGCTGTTAACGCCCACACGGATAGGAATATTATATTCTCTCGCTTTGTCAACAACTGCCTGAACCCGTTCTCTGCTTCCGATATTGCCCGGATTGATGCGGATCTTGTCAGCACCATTTTCAATAGCTGCAATAGCCATGCGGTAATCAAAATGAATATCGGCTACCAGCGGAATATGGATACGGGAACGGATCTGATCCAGGGCCTTTGCTGCCCCTTCATCAGGTACGGTACAGCGGATGATTTCACATCCGGCTTCCTCCAGTCTTAAAATCTGTTCCACCGTTGCTTCTACATCATCAGTGCGGGTATTTGTCATGGACTGGATCAAAACGGGATATTCTCCGCCGATGATCCGATCACCGATTTTTACTTCATGTGTCTGATTTCTTAACACAATGCTTCCTCCTCTTCCCTGTCTCGTTACGGCAGCAGCTGCCAGATATCTTTAAATAAAATCACCATACTGAGGCCAAGCAGCAGAATCAGGCCGATTCCGTGCACCATGGCTTCATATTCCTGATTTACCGGTTTGCCTCTCACTACCTCGATCAGGCAGAACAGCAGCCGCCCGCCATCCAGCGCAGGAAGAGGCAGCAGATTCAGAACACCCAGATTGGCGCTGAGCAGAATACAGATATTTGCCAGATTGATAAAGATATAGAATACTCCGCTTTCACTGCTCTCCTTCACCATGCTGCTCATGGACGATACCATGCCCACAGGCCCGGACACATCCTTCACGCCAACCTGACCGGATACCAGCATCTTCAATGATATAAACGTATACCGGATCCAGTAGCCCACTTCATAAACACTGTATCTTACCGTCTCCAGGATTCCCATCTTCTGCCGTCCGCCCCCTGCCACGATCCCCATCATATAGGAACCGCTTTCTTCATTGTATTTGGGAACGATCACCGATTCCAGCTTTTCTCCGTCTCTTTCATAAACTACATCCAGAGTTTCTCCCTGATGCAGCGCAAGATACAGGCTCACATCGCGATACACATGAATCGACTCATCATTCAGCTTCACGATCCGGTCTCCTGCCTGAAGCCCTGCTTCCTGAGCCGGGTAACCATCCATTACATCTGTGAGAACCGGCAGATCAATACCCATGGAGCCCAGTACGATCAGAGCCAGGATAAACGCCAGAATAAAATTGAAAACAGGCCCTGCCACCAGTACGGACATCCGTGCCCATACACTTTTGCTGCCAAAAGCACGTTCATCCTGACAGTCCTCATCCTCACCCAGCATCATACAGGAACCTCCAAAGGGCACTGCCTTCAGCGAATACCGGGTTTCCTTTCCCTTCCAGGAAAACAGACGTGGACCCATCCCCACAGAAAATTCCTCTACACAGATGCCGTTCAGCTTGGCAAGGAGAAAATGTCCGAATTCATGGGAAATAATCAGGATCCCAAAAGCAAAAACCGATAAGACAATTCCAATTATATTCATCAACGACACCACCTGCTTTCCAGATAACGATACGTTTCTGCCTCTGTTTCCAGAATTGCCTCCAGATCAGGATGAGCAATCCGTTTATGAACGCTGAGTGCATCCTCGATCATGCGCACAATGTCCAGATAACCGATCTTTCTCTCCAGAAAACGGGCAACGGCAAATTCATTGGCCGCATTGAATACGGTGGGAACACTGCCTCCCTGACGGCCGGCTTCATATCCCAGCTTAAGTCCGCAAAATGTCTCCATATCAGGAGCCTCAAACGTAATCTGCCCCAGTGCAGCAAAATCAAGTCGGTCACCGCCAAGATAATTCCGTTTGCCCTCATATAGCGCGTACTGAATGGGAAGTTTCATATCGGGTGTTCCCAGCTGGGCCATAATGCCTCCATCCACAAATTCCACCATGGAATGGATCACGCTCTGAGGCTGAACAACCACTTCAATCTGATCAAAATCCACATCAAACAGCCATCTGGCTTCAATAACCTCCAGCGCCTTATTGACCATAGTAGAAGAATCAATGGTGATCTTCGCACCCATGCTCCAGTTGGGATGTTTCAGTGCATCTTCCACCTGTACCTTTTCCAGTTCACCGAGCGTACGGCCACGGAAAGGACCGCCGGAAGCTGTCAGCAGAATCCTGCTGATTTTTGAATGGTCTTCCTGTTTCAGAGACTGAAAAACAGCGCTGTGTTCGCTGTCCACAGGATAAATGCAAACACCTTTTTCTCTGGCTGCTTCCATCACAAGATGACCTGCTGTCACCAGTGTCTCCTTATTGGCCAGAGCAATATCCTTTCCGGCTTCGATCGCTTTCAGTGTGGGACGGATTCCGATCATCCCCACCACTGCCGTAACGACCATATCTGCAGAAGGCTCCGTAGCCGCTGCCAGCAGACCATCCATACCCGCATAAACCGGAATTCCAAGATCCCGGGTACGTTCCCGCAGCTCCTCTGCTTTTTCTTCCTGCATCACCGCAGCCATTGCCGGGTGGAACTCTCTCATCTGCTGTTCCAGCAGATCTATATTGGAACCGGCTGTCAGCGCACTGACTGTAAAATCGCCGGTTGCACGAACCACTTCCAGCGTCTGTGTGCCAATGGAACCGGTGGAGCCAAGAATAGAAATTGTCTTCATATTAACCTCCTGTGCCGCAGGGCACTCAAAAAATCCATATGTTCATAATCTATATGTTCATAATCTGATCTGTCATCCGGAAATCCGCTACTTAATAAAATACAACACGGTATAATATATAACCGGCGCTGTAAAAATAACACTGTCAAACCGGTCAAGGATCCCTCCGTGGCCGGGAATCAGCGTCCCGTAATCCTTCACGTCATGATTCCGCTTGATTGCCGAAGCAGCAAGATCGCCAATCATGGAAATCACGGAACCGATACCGCAAATCACCGCACAGGAAAATGCGGGACTGGCGAAGGGAATCTGCATACGGAACACATATCCGAACAGAGCACCCAGAAGAATCGCACCCAGAACACCGCCGATACCGCCTTCCACCGACTTTTTCGGACTCAGAACCGGTGCCATCTTATGTTTTCCCAAAGTAATGCCCGTCAGATAGGCACAGGTATCACAGCCCCAGGAGCAGAGAAACACCAGCCACACCAGCCAGGCTCCGCCCTCCAGAACGCGGCACTGATAGATATAGGAAAGCATCACCGGCACATAAAACAGCCCGAAAAACGCAGTCATCATCTGGTCACTGCCATAAAGGGGAAACGACAGCACATAAACCGCAAGAAACAGAATCAGAGCCAGTATAAACAGAGCAACCAGCCGGTCGCTGTTTTCCGGTGCCAGGTACAGATGGATATAATAGACCACCGCCAGCAGATAGCCGGCCCATCCCAGAAGTTTATTCTGAATTTCCATGACCCGGTACAGTTCAAATACACCGATCAGAGAAATGATTCCCAGTCCCGCCAGCAGAACATTGCCCCCGGTAAGAAGCAGCGCCAGCGCAATCAGTACCAGTATGATGCCGCTGCGTGTCCTGATAAAAAATGATGATTTAAAAAATGATTCTTTCTGTTCTGCCAAAATAATCATGCCTCATTTCTACCGCCAAAACGACGGTCTCTTCCATTGTAATATGCAATTGCCTTTTCCAGCTCTTCCTTATTAAAATCCGGCCAGTAAATATCTGTAAAATAAAACTCTGTGTAAGCCAGCTGCCACAACAGGAAATTGGACAGACGCTCTTCCCCGCTGGTACGGATCAGCAGATCCGGATCCGGCATGCCGGCCGTATCGAGATAATCAGAAAATACCTGTTCTGTCAGTTCTTCCGGATCCAGCTTACCGTCTCTGGCATCCATCAGCATCCTCCGGCCTGCGCGAACCATCTCATCCCGGCTGCCGTAATTGACAGCAATCACAAAAGTCAGCCCTGTATTCTGTTTTGTTTCCTGCTCCAGACGTCCGATTGCCGCCACCAGATCCGGCGCAAAACGGCTCCGTTCACCGATCATGCGGACACGGACATTGTTGGTTCTGGCAATTCCCAGCAGTCGTTTCGCATAAAAGCGGAAAAGCTGCATCAGAGCCCCCACTTCTTCCTCTGACCGTTTCCAGTTCTCTGTAGAAAACGCATATACGGTCAGATATTTAATCCCCAGACGCGCCGCATCCTCAACTGTCTGTTCCAGTGTCTCACAGCCCTTCTTATGCCCAAGCTGGCGCAGAACATTGTGCGCCTTTGCCCAGCGCCCGTTACCATCCATAATAATCGCAACATGCTGCGGAATCTTCATCGTTTCGTCTATCATTCCTGATCCTCCTGTCTGTATGCACAATATATACAAATCCGGTTTCTGCTCCGGACATGAGCTATAGCAGGACAAGAACCTTCTGAGCCACTGAACTTTTGCTGCAATTTCTTGTCCGGCTGTAAATACAGAAAACGAGAGGGACCACACATCATCCATGTATATATCCCTCTCCTGCAAATCACCTGTCCGAATCAGGCAGTATCCAGGTATTATACCGTCATGATTTCCCTGGTCTTTGCCTCAATTTCCTTATCGATTTTCACAATATAAGAATCGGTGTTCTTCTGAACATCTTCTTCGGCAATCTTCTGTTCATCCTCGGAAATATCACCGGCCTTTCCGGCTTTCTTTAATGCATCCATTGCATCACGGCGGATATTTCTGACAGCAACCTTAGCCTGCTCTCCCTTTTTCTTGACATCCTTCGTCAGCTCCTTACGACGGTCTTCTGTCAGCTCAGGGAAAATCAGACGGATTACAGAACCGTCATTATTCGGGTTGATACCGATATCGGATTTGCTGATCTCTTTCTCGATTGCACGGATCAGACTCTTATCCCAGGGCTGAATCTGAATAATACGCGCTTCCGGCGTGGAAATGCTGGCAACCTGCTGCAGCGGTGTAGGCGATCCGTAATATTCTACACGAATCTTATCCAGTACATGGGGATTCGCACGGCCCGCACGGATTGTCAGGTATTCTTTTTTCAGGGATTCAAGACTTTTTTCCATCTTCTCCTCAAATACCATTAATTTTTCTTCAATGACTTCGTTCATCATATTATTACTCCTCTCAGGATTTCTTAATCTGATAAAGCCTGTGCAAACAGCGCATATCGTTTACACAGTGACATAAGTACCGGTAATATCTCCGGCAAGGGCACGGGCAATGCTGTTCTCCTCATTGAGCCCGAATACAGCCATGGGCATCTTCTGCTCCATGCACATGATGGAAGCGGTCAGATCCACAACCGCCAGTTTCTTTTCAATGACCTCATCAATGGAAACTCTGTCATACTTCACTGCTGCAGGGTTGGTCTTGGGGTCGCTGTCATAAACACCATCCACTGCCTTGGCCAGCAGAATGATGTCAGCCTCCATCTCAATGGCACGAAGAACAACGCCTGTATCCGTTGAAAAATAGGGATGACCGGTACCACCTGCAAAGAAAACCACTTTGCCGGCTTCCAGGCACTCATTGGCAAGATCCTTGGAAAACATCTTTGTCATGGTTCCCACTGCAAAAGGTGTAAGGATTTCTGTCTTCATGCCTGCATTTCTGAAAATTTCAGAAACATACAGTGCATTCATAACCGTGGCAAGCATACCGATCTGATCTGCTTTCGTACGGTCAATGGCATTGCTGGTTCTTCCTCTCCAGAAATTGCCTCCGCCGATTACAACTCCAAGCTGCAGGCCTGCATCCACCGCAGGCTTCACCTGTGCCGCAACTTCCTTACATACTGCTTCGTCAAAGCCGGTCTTCTTATCACCGGCAAGTGCTTCACCGCTTAATTTTAATAATACTCGCTTCATAAGTCCCTCTTTTTTAATGTATATAGTTTGTAAAATCTGCTGTGATTTCACAGCCGGATTTCTCCTGCTGTTTTATAATAATCCACTGTTTTGAGTATAACATAAATGCATGTTCGTGTCAAAGACTCATTCCAGGCCTTCATCCGGGATCAGATTATTTCCATCAGCTGCACCGGTAGCGAGCTGGTCGCAGCGCTCATTCAGGGGATGCCCGTTGTGTCCCTTTACCCAGTGCCAGGAGACATGATGACCTTTTTTTGCTTCCAGAAGCCGCATCCAAAGATCCCGATTCTTAACCGGCTCGTTCTTCCCTCTTTTCCAGCCCTTTTTCTGCCAGCCCTCGATCCAGTGCTGATTGAATGCATTGACCAGATAAGAAGAATCGGAATAAAGGTCCACTTCACAGGGACGGATCAGCGCCTCCAGCGCCACAATAGCCGCCATCAGCTCCATACGATTGTTGGTTGTCTTTATATATCCCTGGGAATATTCACGTTTGTGAAGCGTCCCGTCGGGAGCACGGTACAGAATCACCGAACCATACCCTCCGGGGCCGTCCGGATTCCCCCTGGCTGCGCCATCTGTATAGATTTCAACTTTCATCAGAAAAATATCCTCCTCACTTTTCGAAACAGCTTTTCCGTTCCGATTCCTGTGCACGTGAGTAAATAGTAATGTATTTTTTGTAACAGGTCAAGCCCGTTTTCATAAGATATATTGTAAAACAACTCGGAGGCTGAAAATAATGAGTGATTTAGCAGCAACCAACTGTGGCGGCGGATGTTCTTTTGACAATCATGATCATGGATGCGGATGCGGCAGCCTGATCTGGATTCTGATTCTTCTGTGCTGCTGCGGCAACGGCAGTTTCTTTGGCGGTGACTGCGATAACGGATGCGGTAATAACAGCTGTCTGTGGATTCTGATCCTTCTGTTCTGCTGCGGCGGTTTCGGAAACGGAAATGGATGCGGATGCTGATAAGCTGAGTTTCCAACCGGCAGTGCCCGGTGAAATCAGATGTTTCTCCGGATAATAAGATGCCCGAAGATTCAAACGCCCTTTCCCTTCCGGATGAAGGGAGGGGCGCTTCTGTTTATTATGAATCTTTTTTCTCTTCCAGACATTCCTCGTCCAGTTCGTAAACTTCATTTCCTTCTACAATAAGAATTCCTGCAGCAGCTGATCCTTTCATTATCTTCTTTATTCCTCTTTTCATTTTTATATTATAAACTATGTTCCGCTCCTTTCTCCGGTTCTTTTTTCGATGAAAAAACATATAGTATTATAAAAGCCCGGAAGGAGATCGATTTGTCCGAGGAATCACAGAAAACTGATTTCCGGCATGTGCACAGACAGATGAAAGCTGTCTGTACACTGATACAGCCTGAATATCAGCATACATTCCGTAAAATCATGAAATTTCTGGAACTGAAGCTGGTTCTGCAGGAGCTCACCGATGAGGATACACAGCGTTTTCAGGCAAGCAGCGTATCCTCCGGATCCCAATACCGTCACAAACCCTGCGACCTGACTGCTTTCGTCAGATCCATTGCACCCGTCTGCAATGAAAAGGAACGTGCTTTTCTTGGCAGCCTGCAGAATGCAGAACAGACCCTTCGCATGATGGAACAGGCCCGGCAGTTTCAAAACGCTTCCAGAGAATTAAAGCCCGAGGATCTTATGATGCAGTTCATGACCCCCGGGCAGCAGCAGTCATTTCAGGAATTTGACCGTTTCTATTCCAGTCAGGAACAGAAGCAGCAGAAAGATCAGGAGGTGCCGCATGGATCCGGTTAAAGCAGCATTTTTACAGGCAGTACTGAATCAGGGCAAGGATATCAATCAGGAAAATTTTCTTCCGTTTTTCCTTGCCATGCAGAAAAATGCCAGTGAACGTGGGATTACATTCACCCGGCAGGAAACGGATATGATTTATGAACAGATGAAAAACCGCCTGTCTCCTTCCGACAGGAAGCAGCTGGAACTGCTGCGAATGATTCTGCAGCAGAATTCCGGCCGGTCGGATTCCGGTCCCGGCAGCGGCAGAAAATGAAAAACCCCTGGTTCACCGTTTTTCTGACCGGTTCCGCTTTGGTTCTTATGCTACTTTTTCCCGGGATCACATTGAAAGGGGCCGGAAGCGGCCTGCTGCTCTGGTATCAGAGATTTCTCCCCGCAGTATTTCCGTTTATGATCCTGTCCGGCCTGCTGACCGGATACCTGAAAAAAGGCGGAGCTGTCTTTGCCGTAACAGCCGGTTTCCTCAACGGATACCCCATCGGTGCAAAAACGGCAGCAGACCTGAAAAAGAAAGGTCTGCTGCCGGAAAATACAGCATGCTATTATGCTGTTTTCTGCAATATGTCCAGTCCCATGTTTATGGCAGCCTACGCCGGGCTGAAAAAGGAAATGCCGGTCATCTATCTGACATCTGCAGCTCTTCTGACCATATTCTGTCAGCTGGGCTGCAGATCCGGATCAGGAAAAAACAGTATCCGAAAACGGAAAAGACACAGTACCTGCGGTCTGAAGATGGACATGGACAGCATCCTTTCTGCCGCCCCTGCCGGGTCCCCGCCCCATAATGAACCGGGAACCGGTGACTATCTTCTGGAGTGTACCGGTATCATGGTTAAAGCAGGAATTTATATTATGTATTTTTCCATACTGGCAGAATTCCTGTCCGGCCTGTCTTTTGAAGGTCCCGTTCTGAAACTGCTGGTTCCCTTTCTGGAACTGACCACAGGCATCAGCCGGATCCAGGCAGCAGACTTTCCCTTTCCATGGCTTACACGGTATCTGAAGATTTTTCTATGCGTATCCGGCGGGCTGTGCACAGCTTTTCAATCCAGAGAAGTTACATATGATCTGAATCTGTCACTGCCCCGGTACCTGCTTCTGAAACTGATTCAGGCTTCTGCTGTGTGTGCAGTGTGCTTTCTTGTGCAGCCATAGCAGAAATCTCCGGCTGCGGCGGCCCTATTTCGTTCTGAAAGAGCTGTAACGGTTACCGGCTTTCATACCGCCCCGGTACCGTGCCAGTTCCTCAACCGTTACCAGCTGATATCCTCTCCTGATCAGCTCGGGAATAATCGTTTGTGATGCCTCTGCCGTTGAGGAATACAAATCATGCATCAGCACAATATCGCCGTCTCTTACATGATCCAGAACTGCGGAAATCGTACTGGAAGCATTTCTGGTTCTCCAGTCTTCCGTATCGATAGACCAGAGAATCAGCGGTTTTCCCACAGCCTGATCCACTGTGGAATTGCGGCTTCCTCCCGGAGGCCGCATAACAGCAGGAGTAACTCCCGCAGCTTTTTTCACCGCACTGTCGCATCTGCTGATCTGGGACCTGATACTGCTCTGGGAAAGGCGTGTCAGCGCAGCATGGCTGTAGGTATGATTGCCAATCTGGCAATTCAGTTCACAAGCCCGTTTTACATAAGACTGATAGCTGGAATTCCCGTCAACCCGGTCTCCCACCACAAAAAAAGTAGCTCTTGCATCATATTTTTCCAGAACATCAAGAATCTTCGGTGTATTAGCAGAAGGACCATCATCATATGTCAGAGCGATCATGGGTTTATCGGGATCGATCCCGTCTTTTTTACCGGCCGACTTTGTGGAGCCGGTGATTCCTTTTCTGTCGCAGTTACTCAAAACACAGTTTTTCCCTGCCATGCGATAAGCTCTCACCGTGTAACAGTATGTCTTTCCCTTTGCCGCTGTTTTATCCACATATGCGCTCTGACTTCGGCCTGATATCTGCGCAATCCGGATCCATTTCGCACCGGATGCAGTATCCTTCCGGTAAATGCGGTATCCTTCGGCTCCATTCACGGCCGTCCAGGTTATCTTCAGACCACCCGATGTGCCGGAAACTTTTCCCAGCACCGGCTGATTTAAAGCCGTAACCGCAGAAGCTCCGGTCCTGCTGTAATCCCCCCATACCTTGCCGGAATCCGTTTCCGCACAGGCCCGAACCGTAAAGGTATACTTTTTGTTAAATTCCAGATTCCGGATAATAACCCAGCGGGTAGTAGATTTGTACTCTCCCTGTATCTTCCAGCCGGAACCGGTCTTTATGTAAATCCGGTATCCCGCTGCATTGCTGACACCTTTCCAGCTGACCTTAATCCCGTTCCAGTCGATGGTCTGCGCCTTTACTGCCGGTGCTGCCGTTTTCACCGCAGAAGACGGCTTGCCCGCTCCGGTAATCAGAAGAACCAGCAACAGCAGACCTGCCAGCAACAGCCCTTTTCTTTTGTAAAATCGTTTCATTAAAACACCTTCTCTCCATCTGTATTTTCACCTTTCAGAAAAATATCCGTTATCGGAATGCCCTGCACCAATATGCAGACGGTACTTCTCTGTATTCAGTTTACTACATATGGCTCAATGCGGCAATTAAGGTTGTATTAACTTTCTTCTGCGAATACTACGATTTTATTAATAAGAGACTGTCGCACAAACTTAGGTATAGTGCCATAGTCCCTTTCAGGAGATTTATGGATTTCCACTAGGATGATAGAAAAGCAAAAAAAGAGCAGCCGGACTTCTTTGCAAAAGCCGGCTGCTGTTGTATGATACAAGTATGCAACTATTCCACGGATTGAAAACAGAAGATAAGCTGCTGTTACTTTGTTATCTTTACGCTCTTCGCACTGCTCCAGCCCGAATAATATGTAATACCCGAAACAGTCCTATAGCTTCTCACGTAGACCTTGTATATCTTTCCCTTCGTCAGCCCTGAAATCACTTTGCTGATTGTGGATGAGCCTTTCACTGTCACCGTTTTCGTACTCGTTCCGGTCACATATTTCACCTGATAGCCGGCTGCACTGCTGTTTTTGCTCCATTTTACCGTCATACTCTTTGGGGATGAATTGGATATACCGGTTATGCATTGATTCCCGAAACAGCTCAGCAAAAAAGCCCTCCACACCCATTACTTCCGGGTATGAAAGGCTTTCCAGGGAACAGGCGATATCTACGCATCCATCTCCATCAGCTTTCCGATCATCTCCTGGCAGATTTCCAGTACACTTTTGTGATCCGTGGAAATCACGATATCGGCTGCTGCTTCATATTTCGCACGGCGTTTTTCCATCAGATCACCGATGAATTCCACATTTTTATTGCCGCGAAGCAGCGGTCTGTCATCATTATCCTTGACTCTTTCCAGAATCGTTTCCGGTGCTGCCGTCAGCAGTACCACACGGCCGTTGTTCTTCATATGCTGTACATTGATTTCACGCAGAGCAGCACCGCCGCCGCAGGATACGACCAGCTGATTTTTCTGGCTCAGCTCGATGAGCAGATTGGTTTCCAGATTGCGGAAATACTCTTCTCCGTATTTTGCAAAGATGTCATTGATGGACATGCCTTCCCGTTCTACGATGACAGCATCCATCTCCACGGAATCCATGGCCAGCATCTTACACAGGAAAGAAGACACCGTACTTTTGCCGCATCCCATGAAACCGATCAGCAGAATATTGTGTTTGAACAGGTTTTTGGCCTGAATCCGTTTGCTGTTGCTGACAATGTAGCGGAAAATATCCTTGATTTCTTCCTCATACCGCTGTCCGTCCAGCTTCTGCTCCAGAGCCTCTTCCTGCTTCTGCTCCTGTTTCGGCTGCAGAATCGGTGTTCCGCTTTCCTTCTTATATTCAATAATCTCCTCAATAATCCCCATACGGCGGGTCAGAAGTTCAATAATCTCATCATCACAGGCATCCAGCCGGGTTCTGATTTCATCCAGTTTGTCCATGATCCGTTCCTCTCTTTCGCTTTAAAGTACAAAATCGGTTCATAGTATATCAGCTTTTCCGAAAAAATGCAATGAAATTCTTATCATCTACTTTACAATTTCTTTTTCGGCACAAATTCTATTTTGAGTACCATATCCATCCCTTCAGCCAAACGCTTCAAAAGATTGATGGATGGATTTCTTGTTCCATTCTCCAGTTTGCTGATATCTGCCTGATTGATTCCCGTGCGCTCTGATAACTGTTTCTGAGTCAGATTTTTTGATGTTCTGGCTTCTACAATTGCCCGAATTACATCCATTTCCGGTTGTATAGATTCGTACTCTTCTGCAAATTCCGAATTTTTCATCTGAGCATCCTTATACATCTTTAATGATTTCATTAATTCCCTGTCCTTTCTGTCCTTCTGATAAAATCACGTCTTCTGCGTTTAGCCAGTTCTATTTCTGCCCCTGGGGTTTTCTGTGTTTTTTTCACAAACCCGTTTGTAAGAACAATCTTTCCTCCATAATAAAAAAAGTACAGCACTCTGGTAATATTATTTCCAACTTTACATCTGATCTCATAAATTCCATCATCCAAATGCCTGCTGTATGGTTCCCTGAGCAGATTCATAAAAAATAACTTCAAATTTTGTCATGCAATCTTCCTTTGTATATTATATGGCATATATAACATATTGTCAATTTAAATATTTAATACTTTTAGTATACTACATAATATAGTTCATGACAATATTTTTAGTCTTATATTTTTATGTTTTATGCAATTATCTTCTCTTCTATATTGTACATTACATCATTTAATCCCTTTATGCTATCATCCCCTTTCCGGCAAAAAAATGACCATAATACCGGCCTCTCTCAGAAACCTTTCCGTTCCTTCGTAAAGACCTCATATCATGGTCATTTATCATTACAGTTACGTTTACTTCATTATTATGACACGCGTACTGTCTTCAATCGCTCCTACACCGGATATGCTTTATTATCAGTATCGGCTGCTTTGGGATCGATTTTGGTTTTTTTTGCTTCTCTGTCCTTGAAGAATTCCACTGCTACCTGAGGGAAGAGCGCATAGGACAGGACATCCTCATCCTGTTCCTTCCACTGGGACATTTCTGCTTCCAGTTTGTCCAGTTCCGGAGGAATCAGATCCGCAGGACGGCAGGTGATGGGCTGTTCATCACCGATAACCTTCTTCTGTACTTCAGGATTGAAAGGTTTTGCAGTAGCACCGTATTCGCCTCTCAATACTGCCTTTGTTTCAGCAGTTGCCATCTTGTAGCGTTCACCCATCAGTACATTGAATACGGACTGGGTTCCCACGATCTGTGAAGAAGGAGTTACCAGAGGAGGTTCGCCCAAGTCTTTTCTTACGCGGGGTACTTCATCCAGCACTTCATAGTACTTGTCTTCCGCACCCTGTTCTTTCAGCTGGGATACCAGGTTGGACAGCATGCCGCCGGGTACCTGGTACAGCAGCGTTTTGATATTCACGCCCATAACCTTGGGATTCAGCAGACCGGTCTTCAAAGCGTCCTCCTGAATCGGTCTGAAATAATCAGCGATTTCGGCCAGCAGGTTCTGGTCGTAGCCGGTATCCCAGGGAGTTCCTTTGAAGGTTTCTACCATAACTTCGGTTGCAGGCTGTGAAGTACCCATGGAGAAGGGTGACATAGCGGTATCGATCACATCAACGCCGGCTTCTACTGCCTTCAGATAAGTCATGGATGCCACACCCGAGGTGTAGTGTGTATGCAGCTGGATCGGCAGGGATGTTACTTCCTTCATGGCTGTGATCAGCTCGGTTGCCTTATAGGGAACCAGCAGACCTGCCATATCCTTGATACAGATGGAATCAGCACCCATATCTTCGATCCGCTTTGCCATTTCGGTCCAGTATTCCAGTGTATATGCGTCACCCAGAGTATAGGACAGGGCTACCTGTGAATGGCCTTTTTCCTTTTTTGAAGCATTGACTGCTGTCTGCAGGTTTCTCAGGTCGTTCATACAGTCAAAAATACGGATGATATCGATACCGTTGGCAATTGATTTCTGTACAAAATATTCAACCACATCATCTGCATACTGATGGTAACCCAGAATGTTCTGACCACGGAACAGCATCTGCAGCTTGGTGTTTTTGAATCCATCTCTTAATTTTCTCAGTCTTTCCCAGGGGTCTTCCTTCAGGAAACGGAGACTGGCATCAAATGTTGCGCCTCCCCAGCATTCAACAGAGTGGTAGCCCACCTTGTCCATCTTATCCACAATGGGAAGCATCTGCTCTGTTGTCATTCTGGTTGCAATAAGAGACTGATGCGCGTCTCTTAATACGGTTTCTGTAATTTTAATCGGTTTCTTTTCAACAGGCTTCTTTACTGTATCTGCCATTTTATGTTTAACCTCCACTAAAGCTACGAATTATACGCCGAATATTGCCATAAATACACCGGCTGCAACTGCAGTACCGATAACACCGGCCACGTTGGGACCCATTGCGTGCATCAGCAGGAAATTGGTGGGATCTGCTTCCGCACCCACCTTCTGGGATACACGGGCCGCCATGGGAACGGCGGATACACCTGCAGAACCGATCAGAGGATTTACCTTGCCTCCGGTCAGTCTGCACATGATCTTACCGAAAATAACACCGGTAGCTGTACCGAAACAGAAAGCAATCAGACCCAGGGCAACGATCTTGATGGTTGTCCAGTTCAGGAAAGCTTCCGCACTTGTTGTCGCACCTACGGAAGTACCCAGCAGAATGACTACGATGTACATCATGGCATTGGAAGCGGTCTCTGTCAGCTGCTTTACAACGCCGGATTCTTTAAACAGGTTGCCCAGCATCAGCATACCTACCAGAGGAGCTGTGGAGGGCAGGATCATGCAGACCACGATGGTTACGATAACCGGGAACAGAATCTTTTCCAGCTTGCTGACAGGACGCAGCTGCTCCATCTTGATCTTCCGTTCTTCCTCTGTAGTCAGCAGCTTCATGATAGGAGGCTGGATAATCGGTACCAGTGACATGTACGAGTACGCTGCCACCGCAATGGGGCCCATCAGATCGGACTGGCCCAGTTTTCCTGCAAGGAAAATGGAAGTAGGACCATCGGCACCACCGATGATGGATACAGCTGCTGCTGCTTCATCAGAAAAGCCCAGAAGCATGGCACCAATATATGCTGCAAAGATACCGAACTGTGCAGCGGCGCCAAGCAGGAAGCTTTTGGGATTTGCGATCAGAGGACCGAAGTCGGTCATGGCACCCACACCCATGAAGATCAGGGATGGCAGGATGGACCATTCATCCAGCAGGAAGAAATAGGAAAGCAGTCCCCCCTCTTCCATAATAGGGGGATAGATATTAACCAATAACATACCAAAGGAAATCGGTACCAGAAGAAGGGGTTCATACTCTTTGGCAATGGCCAGATACATGAACACACATGCCACTGCGATCATGATGTAATTGCCCACTGTCAGGTCAAAAAATGCCGTCTGGTGCACCAGATTCCCCAGTGTTTCTAAAATGCCCATTAATTTAACCTCCGTTAAGGATTAGTTTAATGTAGCTAATACAGCACCGCCTTCAATTGCGTCGCCAATCTTGCAGTCAACGGAAGCTACAGTACCGTCTTCAGGAGCAACAACCGGAATCTCCATCTTCATTGCTTCAATAATAATCACAGAATCACCTTTTTTTACAGCCGTGCCCACACTGGCTTCGATCTTAACAACCTTGCCTGCTGCACCCGCTTTTACCTGAATGCTGCCTGCTCCGGCTGCTGCTGCAGGTTTTGCTGCGGCCTTCGGTGCTGCTTTGGGAGCTGCCTTCGGTGCTGCTGCGGGAGCAGCTGTGCTGCCATCGGTTTCTTCTACGGTAACATCATATGCGGTGCCGTTTACTGTAATAATATAACTCTTCATGAGATATTTCCTCCTTAATTATGCTCTTTTCCATCTGTTCTGAGCGGATTTCCTGATGGAACGGACAACAAATCCATCCGCAGGAACGCCTTCGCTGGCTGCTATGGCTGCTGTAATAACAGCCACCAGTTCCAGATCATCTATCAGTTCTTCTTCAGCTTCCATGGCTGCCGGTGTGACGGGAACCGCAGAGGCTGCTGCAGGCTTTTCTGCAGGAGCTGTCTGTGCTGTTTTCTTCTTTCCTATCGATTCGATCAGGCCTGTCAGCCCGGGCAGCAGGGAGATCAGAAATGCGATGAAGATCAGAACCAGAAATACGGTTCCCATACCCAGCAGCGTGTTGGTCAGCGCTTTGACTAAAATTTCACCATAAGTCATTGAAATCACCTCGAAATATATAACAGTTCAGCCTGTACTAGACCGTTCCGTGTTTTTTTGCCGGAGCGGCAGCTCGCTTTGTATACAGCATCTCAAATGCGGCGATCACATGTTTTCTGGTGGCTGCAGGTTCAATGACCGCATCCACGTAGCCTCTGGAAGCAGCAGCCTGAGGGCTGGACTGGGCAGTTTCATATTCAGCAGCCTTTTCGCGGATCAGCTTCGGAGCCTCTTTGCTTTCATTGATCTCATCGGCATAAATGATCCTGACTGCGCTTTCCGCATTCATCATGCCGATGGAGCTTTCGGGCCATGCAAATACCAGATCGGCTCCCAGTGCCTTGCTGTTCATAACTGCATAGGCGCTGCCGTACGCTTTTCCTGCTACCACATTGACCATAGGAACGGTGGCACTGCCGTATGCATATGCCATCTCTGCCATGTATTTTGACAGCTTCATCTCCTGATGTCTGTCTGCCTTCAGACCGGATGCGTTGGTAACAGTCAGAAGGGGAATATTAAACGCATCACAGAATCTGATGAATTTTGCTGCTTTGCTGCAGCCGTTGGCAGTCAGTTTGCCGTCGTATGTTTCCGCTACATTGCCTTCCTCATCACAGACTTCGGTACGGTTTGCAACTGCGCCGACAGTCGTGCCGTTCAGACGCATGAAGCCGGTAACCATTTCCTTCGCATAATCTGCTTTTACTTCCATAAAATCGCTGTTGTCCGCAATCATGGAAAGAGCAATAGAAGTATCGCCTGTACAGTTTTCGATGCCTTCGCATATCCGGTTCAGATCATCGGTACATTCTACCATAGCGCAATCCTCACAATTGCCGGGAAGCATACTGATCAGGGCACGCATCTGTGCGAGCACTTCTTCTTCTGTACCGGTGCCGTCGATCACACCCACTTTTTCCGCCTGGAATTTTGCAGTTGCAATTTCCTGTGCATCCTTACATTCCAGCGTATTGGGTGAATTAACAAACAGTTTTGCATGTTCTGCTTCCATGAAGGTGAAGTCTGTCAGTGTGGGTACCACTGCCATACCGCCTCCGCAGGTACCGAAAATACCGGTGATCTGGGGAATCACGCCGCTTGCCTTGATCTGGCACATATACAGCTCTCCGAATGCATTCAGTGCATCAACTGCTTCCTGCAGTCTGATGCCTGCGCAGTCGATCAGGGCAACCACAGGTGCACCTGTTTTCATAGCAAGTTCATAAAGTTTTACGATTTTTTTAGCATGCATCTCACCAATGGTTCCGCCAAGTACGGATGCATCCTGACTGTATACATAGACAGGATTGCAGTCAATTGTACCGTAACCGGTAATAACACCGTCTGAAGGTGTTTCCCTGGACTGCATGTTAAAGGATGTACTTCTTGCAGTTACACCACCGCCGATTTCGACGAAACTGCCTTCATCCAGTAAACCTGCAATACGCATGCTAGCTGATGAATTACTCATATTACCAATTCCTCCATAAATTATTCATAACTGCTCATATCTGCGGCAGATATCAGATATGCAGCTTTGCCGGCCATGTAAAAATACATCTCCGACAGACCCACAGCCTGAAAGCTGTCTGACTATGATAAGATTTCTTTGGAAATCATTAACATTATCTGTCTTTTTTTCATATATAATTTATAATAATTAAAAAATAATTGCAAGAGAATTGGATGAATCCGCGCAAATACATGAATTTGCCAGATATTCTTTCACTTTTTTCCTTTTTTTGTCTTTTTTCCATTTTAAGCTGAAAAAAACCGCCACATCCGTGGCGGTTTTCTCTCTGTTTTTTATATCCACTCAGGTTTTTTTACAAGAAATTTAGTGAATTCATCCAAAGATCGGTTCACAATCAGTTCTTCCGGAAATCCCATTCGCTTCACCAGTTCAGTGCCGCAGGTATGATTGCCAAGCTGAGAAACCACATGAGCATCACTGTCCATGATAACCCGTGTACCGTATTTCTCACAGTACCGCAGCATGATTTCGGCATTCTCCATGGTGTTCAGCCGGAAGCTTCCCGGCTGCAGAGAGCCCTGGTTCAGTTCCAGAAGCGTTCCCGTATCTCTGGCTTTTATGGCAAGCTGTTCATAGTCAACAGGAAATCTGCCGTCATCCGGATGCCCGATTATGGTAATATAGGGATTCTCACAGGCATTCAGGCAGGCACGGGTCACTTCTTCCCGGCTGCGTCCCTCCTGAAAGCAGGGCGGATGAATGCTTGCTACGCACAGATCCATCTCTCTGATGATATCTTCGGCCAAATCCACATGTCCTTCACTGTCAAGAAGATTCAGTTCCACTCCAAACAGCATCTTCAGCCCGTCGATCACCCGGGGAACAGCTTTCAGATTGCTGAAATAGAATTCATGACAGGTACCGGGCATGGCCGGAGCGTGCTCCGTGATGCCCAGTGCTTCCATACCCAGACTCCGGCCCCGGGCAGCCATTTCATAAATGGTATTGTAGGCATGCCCGCTGGCCAGTGTATGAGTATGCATATCCAAAACGTCAATCACCGGTCCGCCTCCGTTATCTTACATCCTTCATGCTGAAGCTGATGCGGCCCATCTTGTCCTTCCCGAGGCAGACTACCTTAACCTTGTCTCCCAGAGTCAGTACATCTTCCACACGATTGATGCGCTGCTTGCTGATCTTGGAAATATGAACCATGCCTTCCTTTCCGGGAGCGAATTCCAGAAATGCGCCGAATTCCTTAATGCTTACAACGACACCTTCCAGAACCTGTCCTTCTTCAAAATCAGTTACAATGATCTCGATCATCTTCTTTGCTTTTTCGATCATATCCTTCTCTGTACCGCAGATTGATACCAGGCCTTCATCGGAAATATCGATGCGGACACCTGTCTCATCGATGATGCGGTTGATGATCTTGCCCTGTTTACCTACCACATCGCCAATCTTTGCAGGATCGATCATGATCTTATCGATCTTGGGTGCATATTTACCAACTTCCGGTCTGGGCCCGGCGATTGCCTTTGCCATCACTTCATCCATGATATAGAGACGCGCTTCTCTTGTACGGGCAATGGCTTCTTCAATAATAGGACGGGTCAGGCCATGGATCTTGATATCCATCTGAATGGCAGTAATACCTTTCTTTGTACCTGCGACCTTAAAGTCCATATCGCCGAAGAAATCCTCCAGACCCTGAATATCAGTCAGTACAATATAATCATCATCGGTGTCTCCTGTTACAAGACCGCAGGAAATTCCGGCAACCGCTGATCTGATGGGTACACCTGCTGCCATTAATGACATGGATGAAGCACAGATACTTGCCTGAGAAGTAGAACCATTGGACTCAAATGTCTCAGATACGGTACGGATTGCGTAAGGGAATTCCTCTTCACCGGGCAGTACAGGTACCAGCGCTCTCTCAGCCAGTGCACCGTGACCAATCTCACGGCGTCCCGGCCCTCTGGAGGGCTTTGTCTCGCCTACTGAATAGGAAGGGAAATTGTAATGGTGCATATAGCGTTTGGAGGTTTCATTCACATCAAGACCATCCAGCTTCTGCGCATCAGACAGAGGAGCCAGAGTCGTTACAGTACAGATCTGTGTCTGTCCTCTGGTAAACATGGCGGAACCATGTACTCTGGGAAGCAGATCAATCTCAGCAGCCAGAGGACGGATCTGGTTGATTGCACGGCCGTCGGGACGCTTGTGATCCTTCAGAATCATCTTGCGTACAGTCTTTTTCTGATATTTATAAACAGCTTCACCGATTAACGGAATCCAGTCGGGATTCATCTCTTCATAACGTGCAGCCAGTTTTTCTTCGATTTCCTTAATATTGGCTTCTCTTACCTGCTTCACATCGCTGAACACAGCTGTCTCCATCTCGTCAGCAGGAATAAATGTCGTCATATCATTCCACAGTTCTTCCGGTGTATCGCAGTGCTCATAATCATGTTTGGGCTTGCCGCACTCTGCAACAATGGTATCGATAAATGCAATAATCTGCTGATTGACTTCATGAGCAGCAAAAATTGCTTCAATCATCTTATCTTCGGGAACTTCGTTTGCTCCCGCTTCAATCATGATAACTTTTTCTCTGGTGGAAGCAACGGTCAGGGTCAGATCAGATGCCGGTTTCTGGTCGTTGGTCGGGTTGAAGATCAGTTCTCCGTCAATAAGACCCACCTGTGTAGCAGCAATCGGTCCGTCAAAGGGAATATCGGAAATGGAAACGGCGATGGAGGAACCCAGCATGGCTGTAACTTCCGGTGCACAGTCGGGATCCACACTCATAACCATGTTGTTAAGAGTTACGTCGTTTCTGTAATCCTTGGGGAACAGGGGACGCATGGGACGGTCAATGACACGTGAAGTCAGAATGGCATGCTCAGATGCCTTGCCTTCCCTCTTATTGAAACCGCCGGGAATCTTTCCTACAGAATACATCTTCTCTTCATATTCCACGCTGAGCGGGAAAAAGTCGATTCCTTCCCTGGGTTTGTCTGATGCGGTTGCCGTACATAATAAAACAGTATCTCCATAATGAATAAATGCAGCGCCATTGGCCTGAGCCGCTACTCTGCCCACGTCAACTGTCAGGGTTCTGCCTGCCAGTTCCATTGAATAACTTTTATACATTCAATGCTCCTTTCTTTGTTCTGCCCGAAACTACTGAAAAAAGCAGTTTCAAGTAAACATGCATTAATCAAAACATGCTTCAGACAATTTCAAACCAACTGCGCTTTTCAGTGGTCCCGGGCATCCTTCTGTCACTTGTAAAAACAGTCTTTCAGATTGCAAAAAGCTCTTTCAGCAAAAAACCACAGGAGAAATACGCATATATAACTCCTGTGGCCAAAAACAAAATTATTTTCTGATTCCTAAACGGCTGATAAGGCTACGATAAGCTTCGATATCGTTCTTCTTCAGATATGCCAGTAAACCACGTCTCTTACCAACCATCTTCAGCAGACCTCTTCTGGAATGATGGTCTTTGTCGTGCTCTTTCAGATGCTCGGTCAGTTCTCTGATTCTTTCTGTTAACAGAGCCACCTGAACTTCTGTAGAACCGGTATCTGTAGGTGTCTTGCCATATTCAGCGATAATTTCTGCTTTTCTTTCCTTTGTAATCATGTCCGATTACCTCCTTAAAAATATGATAGCGGCAGATCATCTGCCTGCGGTACATACCCTGAACCGGGCACGGGTCGGAGCCTCCGTGTGCTAAGTCCGGGCGGTTACTCACACCGCATAACTATATCACAAATCATCCGCTCTGTCCAGCATTTTTTTGTAACTGTTCGGCCTTCATTGCTCAGGCAAAGTCTGAACAGTTACCTTTTACCTTTTTCTGGCTACGATAGATACCCAGTCATTGTCATACATAGTTTCCACTACTTCAAATTCGGGATTGGCAGAAAATGCAGCTTTTACTTCCTCTTCTTTCGTATTGATAATGCCCGATGTTACGAAATAGGAGCCGGATTTCAGGTGTTTTCCGATTTCTTCCTGCAGCAGAATGATTACGGGAGCCAGAATATTGGCCACGGCAAAATCATAACATTCATATCCGGCTTCTTCCTGAATTGCCGGATCACCGATGATATCTCCTGTCAGCATTTTCACTTTCTCTGCAGGAATGTGATTCACTTCCACATTCTCTCTGGCTGCGTCAATTGCGAATTCATCCACATCCGTCGCAAATACTTCTGAGGCACCCAGTTTCATGGCAGCAATGGAAAGGATTCCGCTGCCCGTTCCAATGTCCATCACCCGGTCACCGTCTTTCATATATTTCTGAATCTGACGGATACAGAGGCGGGTGGTCTCATGAGAACCTGTACCAAAAGCCGTACCGGGATCGATCTCTATCATCATCTTATCTTTATGTTCTTCGGGAACTGCCTCCCAGGTGGGTTTAATCAGAATCTCATCTACGCAGAAAGGTTTGAAAAACTGTTTCCAGTTATTGATCCAGTCCTTATCCTCTGTCTCGGAAAGGGTCAGGTTCCCGGGACCGATCTCCACAAAGGCTGCAATCTCATTAAGTCCTTCTTTAATCTGAGCTGTCAGTGCTTCCACATCCACATCGGTTTCCAGATAGCAGGAAACCGTTGCACTGCCGTCATCCGGCGTCTGCTCCGGCAGAATATCAATAAACATTCCCTTTGTTTCTGCTTCCGTCAGAGGAATATTGTCCTCAATCTCAATTCCTTCCACGCCCAGCTCGTTTAACATCTCACTGATGAAATCAACGGCTGCCGTGGTGGTATCTATACTTATACGAATCCACTTCATCTTTATTTCTTTTTCTTTCCTCCAAAGAGGCCCTTCTTTTTCTCATGCTCGCTGCCGTTCTTTTCTTCTCCCATGGTCTCGGCAAATGCTTTCAGTGCATCTTTCTGCTCCTGTGTAAGAGAACGGGGAACCTGGACCACAAAAGTCACATAATGATCGCCGCGGGTTGCCTTGTTGCGAAGATATGGAACACCTTTACCGCGCAGACGGATACGTGTATCGGTCTGTGTGCCGGGCTGTACCTGATATTCCACTTCGCCGTCCACTGTTTTGATGCGGATAGGACCGCCCAGCGCTGCAGTTGCAAAACTGATGGGTACAGTTGAAAAGATTGTGGTATCCTGACGCTGGAAAACGGGATGTTCGGCAATCATTACTTCCACCAGCAGATCGCCCCTTTCGCCGCCGTTTCTGCCGGGTTCTCCCTTGCCGCGGATGCGGATGCTCTGACCGTCATCGATACCTGCCGGTACCGAGATCTGAATCTTCTTCCTGGAAGAAGTGAAGCCGCTGCCGCCGCATTTGGGACACTTGTACCTGATCACCTTACCGCTGCCGCCGCATTCGGGACATACCTGCTCGCTCTGAACCATACCGAACATACTCTGCTGTCTTGTAACAATACGGCCCCGACCATTACATTTTGTACAGGTTTCAGGAGAAGTGCCGGGCTTTGCACCGGTACCGTGACAATCGGTACACTCATCCTTCAGATTAAGTTCGATCTCCTTTTCCACGCCAAATACAGCTTCTTCAAATGTAATGCGGACAGCCGCACGAAGATTGGCACCTTTTACAGGACCATTATAATTGCTTCGTCTGCTGCCGCCTCCGAATCCAAATAAATCGCCGAAAATATCACCCATATCTCCGCCAAAATCAAAACCGCCGAATCCACCGAATCCGCCGGCGCCGCCTGCCGTCTGATCAAATGCCGCATGAC
>JALFLM010000170.1 GCA_022774705.1 Lachnospiraceae bacterium
TTGGGTTCTTCCGCAATTGCCCGTTTTTTGCTTCCAATGAAATTATTTCTGTGATAAAATGTTGGTATCAAATAAAGGCGGTATATGATAATGAATGATTCGTTGAAATTAGATATGTTTTTCCCAGGTGAGTTGCTGTCAATTACTTCTGTTGACCATGATGACAGTTCTATTCATATTAAAATGCGATCCAAAACACATTCTTCCAAATGTCCAGAGTGTGGTCAGGAAACCAAAACTTATCATGGGACATATTTACGCAAAGTTCAGGATCTGCCGATTCTGGGAAAAACTGCACGACTTCATATAACAGCTCACGAGTATGTTTGTAATAATGAATCCTGTTCAAAAGTTACATTTGTTGAAGATTTTGACGGATTTCTCAGTTATTATGGACGCATGACAGAACGATGTGCTGATTTCATCTGTATGCTGGCCATGGAAACCAGTTGTGAAGGATGCGCCCGTATCTGTCGTGCAATGAATCTTCAAATCAGCGGAGACAGCGTGATCCGTCTTTTAATCAAACGTTATCGTCTGCAGCCAGTCTCAGAATGTGGAAGTGCCATCGGTGTTGATGATTTTGCATTTAAAAAGCGTCATACCTATGGAACCATCATTGTCGATCAGGCTACCCATAGGCCGGTTGCAATTCTTGATGGGCGTGATGGAATGACTCTAAAGGAGTGGCTTAAAAATAATAAACACGTTAAAACAGTCACACGGGACAGGGCAAGTGCGTATTCGTCTGCTATCCAGGAAATACTGCCGGATGCCATGCAGATAGCAGATCGATTCCATCTCCATCAAAATCTTCTGGAAGCCGTTAAAAACACAGTAAATTCTGTGATTCCCGTAGATGTCCGGATTCCTAAAGATTATGGAACAGGTGAAACAGCTGCAGCTGCCGGAGAGCCTTGTAAAAAAAATGCATTGTGATGTGGATAAACCTCTGGATTACAACGAAAAAAGTGTACAGTTGTATCATGCAATCCATGAATACTCAGAAGCCAGATACAGCAAACGCGCGATATCTAAAATGCTTCATTGCAGCAGAAATACAGTGACCAAATATCTTGAAGGAGACTATGATTCTTTATGCCGCAAAAACTTTTACAGCGGAATGGATCAATTTTATGATTATGTCATCAAAGAGTTATCTTCCGGTGTAAGCAGGAAAGATGTTTTCCGGAGTCTCATCCAAAAGGGTTATAAAGGAGGCCAGACAGCGGCTTATGATTACATGAATAAGATTATAGAGCGTTTTCAAATTGATATTGCGGTCTACAGAAGTTCTTCATCGGATGCTGTTCAGAAAAAGAAAAAACTTCAGAAATATGACCACATATCAAGAAATGGTATCTTTCGTTTTCTATGGATGAATCACGAGATAACGGATCGTCATAAATCATATCTGATGGATGCTTATCCGCAGCTTAAGACGCTGAAGTCCTGCATTCGGGAATTTCGGGAGATTTTTCAAAAGAAAAATATGCCGTGCTTATATCTGTTTATTGAAAAATATAAAAACAGCGATTTGAAAGAGATTTCCCGTTTTGCTTCCGGACTGGAAAAAGATTTATCTGCCGTAGAAAATGCTGTAGCGAGCCCTTTATCGAATGGTTTTGTTGAGGGTACAAACAGCAAATTGAAAATGATAAAACGTACCATGTATGGCCGTTGTGGCAAGGAGCTATTAGCCGCAAAACTTATATTGTCAAATAGCTAATACGGATAATTGCGGAAGAACCACTTTGAGAGCCACCATTCCGGAGAATGAGAGCCACTGATTCCGGAGTTTTGGAGCCACCTTGCGGCCACTGAATCATATATTCCTTTATACTGTACGTGCACGCCTTCAGCGTGACTACAGATAAAGGAGGGTCAAATCTATGACCAAGTATCGTGAGATCCTTCGGCTAAAAAACCAGGGATCATACAGCACTCTGGCATCTCAGGATGATATGGATCGATTCTAGAAGGGATAATCGTACCTTGTTGTGACTATTGAAATTACAACGAAAATGATTTAAGATAGAGTCGATGGAGGTGTCAGAATGCAGATTTCAAGCAGATTTACAATAGCGGTTCATGTGCTTATAGCAATTGAAACATTTAAGAATGACCATAAAATCACCAGTGAATTTCTTGCGTCCAGCGCAAATGTAAATCCGACGGTAATCAGAAGACTCTTGCAGCAGCTGAAGAAGGCGGAGATTGTAACAGTGAAGCGGGGAAGCGGCGGTGCCGATATAGAGAAATCCTTGACGGAGATAACGCTTCTGGATGTTTACAATGCCGTGGAGCCTGTCGAAAATGGACAGTTGTTTCATTTCCATGAGAATCCGAATGAGTTATGCCCTGTGGGACGAAACATTCACAGGATCATGGATCACAGGCTTGAAGAAATACAGAATGCCATGGAAGATAAAATGCGGCGAATAACCATAGCTGATGTAATGGCGGATGCGAACAAGCTTATAGAATCTTAAAAAGTTTTGTTGTAACACTTGACATCACAACATGGCGGTGGTACACTTCCGTTGTATCAATCAATGTCACAACAAATGGAGGTATCAGAAATGTCTAACTATAGTAAGGTAAGTGTTGCAAACGATCCGAGAACTGAACTTCATGATCAGCTGGGACTTACAGGGGCTGAGATCAGCATCAACCATCTTCCGGCAGGTGCGAGTGTTCCTTTTGTTCATTATCATAAGACCAATGAAGAGATTTACATCATTCTTTCCGGCAAGGGAAAAGCGGTAGTTGACGGTGAGGATATAGAGCTTTCTGCCGGTGATATCGTGCGTATTGCGCCGGATGGGAAAAGACAGTTCTTCGCGGCAGATGATTCTGAGATCAGCTATGCCTGTATCCAGGTGAAGGCAGGTTCTCTTGAAGCGTATACCGCCGACGATGCAGTAATCGAGTAAGTATGAGTTTTAAAGTTGTGGGCATTTCTGCAAGCAGATGTCCATAACTTTTTATGTGGAGAGCTATGAGTGTTTGTATAAAAGACAATATCCAGAATATGAACCTTGTCATCGGCTGCACGGTAGGCTGCGATTATTGCTATGCACGGAATAATGTGAAGCGGTGGCATACGATACCGGATTTCAGTAAGCCTGAATTTTTTGAAGGCAAGCTTAAAATGATGGACAAGGCAAGACCGCAGAATTTCCTTCTGACCGGTATGAGTGATCTTGCGGGATGGAAAGAAGAATGGCGAGAAGAGGTGTTTGAAAAGATCCGGAAAAATCCGCAGCATCAGTTTTTATTTCTGTCGAAAAGGCCTGATCTCCTGGATTTTGAAACGGATCTTGAAAACGCCTGGTTTGGGGTGACGGTTACCAGAAGATCAGAACTCTGGCGCATTGAAGCATTGAGGAATCATGTAAGGGCAAAGCATTATCATGTGACCTTTGAGCCGCTTTTTGATGATCCTGGAGAGGTCGATCTTTCTGGTATTGATTGGATCGTTGTAGGAACCATGACAGGCGCTCAGAGCAGAAAAATCCGTACTGAGCCGGAATGGGCATGGTCGCTTACGGATCAGGCGCATCAAAGGAATATACCTGTTTTTATGAAGGAAGATCTTGAACCGATCATAGGCGATGAAAATATGGTGCAGGAATTTCCTGAAGCATTTGAGAAGGTATTGGAGGTACAGCGGGCATGGAAGAAGTGAGAACGGAAGATATCCTGATAAGGGATGTGGAAACCAAAAATATCATGACAAAGTCAAACCTGCCGGTGGGAGGGTATTCTGTGAATCCGTATGTCGGATGCACGCACGCATGCAAGTATTGTTACGCTTCTTTCATGAAAAGGTTTACAGGACATACGGAAGAGTGGGGAACATTTCTTGATATCAAGCACTGGCCTGAAATCAAGCACCCTGAGAAATATGCCGGACAGCGCGTTGTGATCGGATCCGTGACAGACGGGTATAATCCGCAGGAAAAAGAGTTCGGAAACACAAGGAAACTGCTTGAACAGCTGCGGGGGAGCGGAGCAGATATTCTGATCTGCACAAAATCCGACCTTGTGGTGAGAGATATTGACCTGCTAAAAGAGCTCGGACAGGTAACAGTATCGTGGTCGATCAATACGCTGGACGAGAAGTTCAAGGACGATATGGATGCAGCGGTTTCCATTGAACGAAGGATTGCTGCGATGAAGCAGATATATGACGCCGGTATCAGGACAGTATGCTTTGTATCCCCGGTATTTCCGGGCATTACGGATTTTGAGGCTATCTTTGAACGTGTAAAAGACCAATGTGATCTGTTTTGGCTGGAGAATCTTAATCTGAGAGGCGGATTTAAGAATACCGTTATGGACTATATCGCTGAAGAGTATCCTGATTTAGTGCCGCTCTATGATGAGATTTATAACAAGCATAACAGAAGCTATTTCGAGGCTCTGGAAAACAAAGCCGAGAAACTTGCCGAGAAGTATGATTGCCCGTTTGTGGATAATGAAATGCCTTATGGAAGGGTTCCGCAGGGGCATCCGGTAATCGTGGATTATTTTTATCATGAAGAAATCCGCGGATCCGATAATACAGGAAAAAGAAAGCGCAAATAGCGCGTATAAACAAAGTGAAATGCTTTTGAGAAGAATCGGGAGACCGGTTCTTTTCTTTTACCCAAAATCAGGAAGGAGGGACATGAATGGCTGGACGGATCCAGGGAATCACCGTTGAGATCGGTGGCGATACCACCAAACTACAGACAGCCCTGAAGGGCGTAAATACAGAGATCAGAAATACTCAGAGCCAGCTGCGTGATGTCGATAAGCTCCTGAAACTTGATCCGGGGAACACGGAACTGCTTGCACAGAAGCACAGGCTCCTGGGTGATGCCGTCAAGGAAACGAAGGAAAAGCTGGAGACCTTGAAGACGGCAGCGGAACAGGCTGAGCAGGCACTGAAGGATGGAACGATCACGCAGGAACAGTATGATGGCCTGCAGCGTGAGATCGTTGAGACTGAACAGAAGCTGAAGGCTCTGGAGGAACAGGCAAGACAGTCCGGTACTGCACTTCAGGAGATTGCCGCAAAGGGTGAGAAGCTGAAGACGGTTGGTGACAATGTTACCAATGTCGGAAAGAAGTTCATGCCTGTGACTCTGGGTGTTGTGGGATTAGGTACAGCGGCGGTGAAGACTGCCGCTGATTTTGATTCCGCCATGAGCAAGGTGGCGGCGGTATCCGGTGCGACTGGCTCTGATCTTGAAGCCTTAAGGGATAAAGCCCGTGAGATGGGTGAGAAGACAAAGTTCTCTGCATCCGAGGCTGCGGAAGCCATGAACTATATGGCGATGGCTGGCTGGAAGACAGAGGATATGCTTTCCGGTATCGAAGGTGTCATGAACCTGGCTGCAGCTTCCGGTGAGGATCTGGCTACCACTTCTGATATCGTGACAGATGCTCTGACAGCGTTCGGACTTACGGCAAAGGATTCCGGGCATTTTGCGGATATCCTGGCGGCTGCTTCCAGTAACGCGAATACGAATGTCTCCATGATGGGTGAGACCTTTAAGTATTGCGCTCCGATTGCAGGTGCTCTGGGATTCTCTGCGGAGGATACAGCGGAAGCGATCGGTTTGATGGCCAATGCCGGTATCAAGGGATCCCAGGCAGGTACTTCTCTCAGAACGATCATGAATAATCTGTCCGGGGATGTGACGATCTGCGGATCCGCAATCGGAGAGGTAACGATTGCAACGACCAATGCAGATGGCTCCATGAGGGATCTGTCGGACATTCTGGCTGACTGCCGAACGGCATTTTCAGGTCTATCTGAATCAGAGAAGGCGGCAGCGGCTGAATCGTTGGTTGGCAAGAATGCGATGTCCGGATTTCTGGCTCTGATGAACGCCGGAGAAGCGGATATCAACAAGCTTTCCAGTGCGATTGATAACTGCGATGGTTCTGCGGCAAGTATGGCTGAGACCATGAATGATAACCTTGCCGGTCAGCTGCAGATCCTGAAGTCCCAACTGGAAGAGCTGGCGATTTCTTTTGGTGAACTGTTGATGCCCGCGATCCGAACCATTGTGGGTTGGATCCAGAAGTTTGTGGACTGGCTCAATTCGATGGATGAGGGTACCAGGAAGGTGATCGTGACGATTGCCCTGGTGGCGGCTGCGATCGGTCCGGTATTGATCATAGTCGGTAAAGTCATCTCTGCGGTCGGTACTATTATGACTCTGGTGCCGAAGCTGGCAGGCGTGATCAATGCAGCGAAGGGTGTATTTGCAGCTTTCAATGCGGTATGTGCGGCGAATCCGTATGTGCTGATTATAGCGGCGATCGTTGCTCTGGTGGCGGCGTTTATTTATCTCTGGAATAACTGTGAAGAGTTCCGGCAGTTCTGGATAGACCTGTGGGAGAGCATCAAAGAGATCGCCATTGCCGTGTGGGAGGCATTGAAAGCGTTCTTCCAGGCAGCATGGGAAGCAATTAAGACCACGGCAACAACGGTGTGGAATGCCATAAAGGATTTCTTCTCCGGTCTGTGGGAAGGTATCAAGAATATCTTCACAACAGTGGTCAATGCAATCAGCACGTTCCTGACAACGGCATGGAACACGATCAAGAATACTGTGACGACCGTATGGAATGCGATAAAGACATTCTTCACGACGGTCTGGAATGGGATCAAATCAGTTATCACGACAGTGGTGAATGCGATTTCTACCTTCCTGAGTACGGCGTGGAACGGGATCAAAACCGCGATCACAACGGTGCTGAATGCTATTAAGACAGCGGTTACTACGGTCTGGAATGGTATCAAAACGACCATTACCACGATCGTAAATGCTATTAAAAATGCGGTCACTACGGCATGGAACAATATCAAGTCTGCGGTATCAAATGCAGCCAACGCCATAAAGAATGCCGTGTCCAATGCATTCAATGCGATGCTGAACGGCATCAAGAATGTCTGCGGAAATATCTATGGCGTGGTGAAGGGCGGATTTGATAAGGCAATCAATTTCGTGAAGAACCTGGCATCGCAGGCTTTCCAGTGGGGTGCTGATTTCATCGGCGGTATCGTGAATGGTATCAAGTCCATGATCGGTAAGGTCGGGGATGCGGTATCTTCAGTTGCGGATAAGATCCGGAGCTTCCTGCATTTCTCCGTACCGGATGAAGGACCTTTGACAGATTATGAGAGCTGGATGCCGGACTTTATCGGTGGTCTGGCGAAAGGAATTGAGAAGAGTCGGGGCATTATCGAGAATGCTATGAACGGCGTGACTTCTGACCTGACCATTACTCCGCGAGTGATGGCAGCTCAGGGTGGTTATTCCAGTTCTGCTGCTTCGAGCGGAGACTTGATCTCCGGCATCAATACGGCACTCAATACGGCTCTGGCCGGTGGCGGTGCTGCAGGGGATATTGTGATCCCTGTTTATATCGGCGGTGACATGATTGATGAGATCGTGGTTACGGCTCAGCAGAGAATGAATTTAAGAAGTGGAGGCAGGTAAGATGGCTCATT
>JALFLM010000006.1 GCA_022774705.1 Lachnospiraceae bacterium
CTCATCAGGCGAAGGAATACCGTGGCACACCTGATCATTGACTGAAGTGCACACACTTTTCGGAAATCCCTGATAATTCAGCGGCGCCGGCACGGCACCGTAACGCATGGTCTGCTCGTATACCCACTGATCGATCTGCTCTGTGGTAATTCCCTCATGGATATGTTCACCGACGTAATCAAGAATCGCAATATTGATTTTGCCGCTCTCCCGGATTCCCTCAATCTGCAACTGATTCTTAATAATCTTTCTTGAAGGTACAACAGCACCTTCATGGCGGAGTGCCTCCAGCCTCTGATCAAAATCACTGTGACACTTTTTATACTTCCTGCCGCTTCCGCACCAGCACGGATCATTTCTACCCATTTTCAACATTATCACTGCGCCTCGATTCTTTTGTTTTATTTGACAGTATACCTCACATTTTTCCCTTTGCCAACACTCTGTATAAGACCACGGTTTATCAGCTTTTTCATCAGCCGGATTGCGGTCGATGTGCTGATTCCCAGATAATTTTCAATATCGCTTCTCGATGCTTCGCCCTGCAGCTCAATAAAGTGAAGCACCCGTTTTGTTTCTTCATCGTTCACTGTTTCACAGTTTTCAGCACTTTTCCTGGATTTCAGTTTATTCATATTGGGCAGAATCACTTTAAATGAACTGGGGCCTGCCATAAATTCCGGTTCGCCGCCTTTTCCTGCATAAGCATTTCGTATCTTCTGCAGCCCTGTTCCATAAGCTTCAATCAGATTCAGACGATAAAACACATTAGCCAGCTTACGGTTTCTGCATACTGAAAGACCATACAGAACATCTTCCAGGGTAACACCACCTGCCAGACCTCCATAGGATACAAACTCCACTCTATCAGAATAAACACTAACAAAAGTTCCAGTCAGATTAGAATAATCTCTATGGACTATGGCATTCAGCAGAGCTTCCCTGAGCGCCGCCTCTGAATAATCCCGCGAATCAGTCCGATACAGCCCCTCAAAAGAAGCTTCTGTCTGATTTCTCATATCCAGATAGCTGTAGGCATCATCCAGCTGTTTCAGCAAAGAACCGGAAAACTCTTTTCGATCCTGAAATTCATCCTGTGTATTCCCCCGAAAAGTTGCCGCCTTTATGATATGCGGACACTGATCTGATAAAAGCAAAGCCAGATTCGTATAGATATTCTCCTCATTGAGCAGTCCCAGTGTCCTCATCTGGGCAGGTTGAAATGCCAGTCCCCTGAAATCAAAAGCTTTTTTAGCTTCTTCAAATGTTAATTCCTGGTTTAAGGAACGCATATCCTCAAACTCATCTCCATCCGTTTCTTTTATCATTCTCCGGATTGCCTCATCACTGGCCGGTGCAGCAGATGTACCCTGCCGCACGAACACACCTGTCGGCTTCAGACCTTTGTTCCCCAGATAATAAGGTCTGGCAGTTCCTCGCTGAACATGGACTGCAAGAATTTTTTTTCCTTCGACATCCAGAATATCGTAGGCTAAAAACATAGTAATATCCGGTTTAACAGCATCCCTGCAGCTATTGGAAATTTGAAGCATAACTCTGTCCGGATCCTCAATCCCTGTCACCTCGCCATCATCCCTGACACCAACATAAAGCGTACCACCATTACTATTGGCAAATGCAATAATCTCTTTACGAATGTCTTCCACATAAGTTTCCTTCAATTCAACAAGATTACTCTCCTGAAATACCATAACCAACACCTCCTGATCCTATTCTACCCATTCTATTCATTCGAGTCAAGTTTTTTAAATTGAATGAATAGAATGGGCAGAACAATCAGTATATTTGCCAGATAGCAAAAAAACGGCCAGCATACTACAGAATAAACGCATGAATGAAAATGACTGATTGTTTTTGATAAAAAATGTACGAAGTTGCTAACATGTTTCTTTATAATTCGCATTCTTTTACAAGAAAAATAGTGTATACTACACTTGGAAATGAAACAGGAATACTATGAAAGAACCGATAGGATAGAGAAAGATGCCAAAGAAAGCTACAAAACTTCAAAAATCATCAGAAAATATTCAATTTGCAATAGAAGAAATGCGGGAAGTGGGGATAGAGGGACTGGATCTGCTCTTTCTGGAAAAATATATGGAAGAGGCAGAACATCTTACAGACAGCAGGCAAAAGTAAAACATTCCATGAAAGATGTCGTAGGAATTGTCTTTTTTGCGGTTTTGGCTGGAAATGATGAATGGTCGGAAATCTATGATTTCGCCCTGGATGAAAAAGAAACTCTGGAAAAGTACCTGGAACTGCCAAATGGGATTCCATCCCATGACACAATACAAAGACTTTTCTCTATCCTGAATGGAGACGAGCTGCAGAGTATGCTGGTAAATATTCTGGTCAGGCTTGTGACTGTGGCGGGAAAGAGATTGGATGAATACCTTTACAGGAATGAAGAACTGGGGTGCTGTATCCGTGATATGATTGCGGCAGATGGAAAAGAGATCCGCAATACCGGAAACGCAGAAGGTCATGAAAACGCTTGACTGCCGTGGATGTGTAGTGACTGCGGATGCAATGAATACGCCAAAAGCCACGGCACAGGCCATCATAGAAGATGCCCATGGAGATTACTGTTTAGCCCTGAAAGGCAACCAGAAGACTGCCTGTCAGGAAGTAAAGGAATATTTTTCCTGTGAGGAACTCCTGAGAGAGGTACAGGAAAAAGA
>JALFLM010000078.1 GCA_022774705.1 Lachnospiraceae bacterium
TATATGTTATAACACTTGTAGCATTGTACGTCAAGCAGAAAAGAGCAATTATAAGGTTTGACATTTTTTATAATCAACAGTATACTGTTTTTATTACGCTTGTAGGATTTAAGGAGGAATTCCCATGTCTGCTTTGCCTCAGATTTCCGAATCGGAGTTTGAAATCATGAAAATCGTATGGCAATACGCGCCTGTCAGCACCAATGATATTACAGATCAGCTTATGAAAACGACTGCATGGAGTGCAAAAACAATCCAGACCCTGATCCGGCGTCTGGTAACGAAGGGTGCCCTTTCCTATAAAAAACAGGGGCGTGTTTTCGTCTATACACCGCTGATTGGGGAAGATGAGTATCTCAGCCAGAAAAGCAGTTCTTTCCTGAACCGTTATTATGATGGTCATCTTGCTTCCATGGTATCTTCTTTCATGGAACATGACCGGCTTTCCGATGAGGAAATCGACAGCCTGCGTGCCCTTCTTTCCGGTAATAAGGACGCGCCTCTGAAGGAAGTAAGCAAAAAAGGCACTGCCAGCCACAACGATAAAGGAGAATAACTCGGGTGGATTCTTTCATCATACGTTTTCTGATCTGCAATCTGTTAATCAGTATCATCATCTGCATCCTATTCGCAGTAAACTATCTGCTGAGAAACGTTCTGACCGCCGGTATGAAGTACCGTCTCTGGCTTCTGCTGCCCGGATTTATGATGGTTCCGTTTCTTCCCCATGAGCTGACGGATCTTCTTCTGCGTTTTTCCTGGAGCCGCACTCTGCTGCACAGCGCATCCTCTGCATCCGCTCCGGCTGCTGCCGCTATAGATACTGCTGGAATACCAGGCGGTTCCGGCTGGATGAACGATTTTACCCTGTCCGTCAACCGTGGAATACCATCTCAGCTGCCCGTCATCCTGTGGGGAATCTGGGCTGCAGGCATCGCCGTGATGCTTCTGCTGACAACAGCCTCCCTGTATCAGCTGCACACCGTAAAAAAATCAGCTCTGCCCCTGAAGAACCGGAAAATCCGTCAGATTTATGACCGCTGTCTTACCGAACTGCACATTAAAAAGGAGATTCCCATTTTCAGCACCGCTTTTTTACGTTCTCCCATTCTGACGGGTCTGTTCCGTCCTGCAGTCTATCTGCCGATTTCCGTAATATCCTGCTTCGCAGCCGGAGATGATGCCGCCGGAGCTGCCCACTGTGCAGATGAAACCAATGGCATGACTGATATGATACGGTATATTTTCCTGCATGAACTGCAGCATTACAGGCGCAGGGATAATTTTGTCAATTTCATAGTCTGTCCTGCAGGAATTCTGTACTGGTTCAATCCTTTTGTCCGGCTCGCATTCCATGCCATGCGTGATGACCGGGAAACAGCCTGCGATTGTGCCGTTCTGGATCTGCTGAAGCCGGAAAAATACGAGGACTACGGCAATACCCTTCTTTATTTTGCAGGAAAGACCTCATCGAACCCCTTTCCTTTTTCCGCCGGAATCAGTTCAGCCATGAAACAGATGCGAAAACGTATCATCAATATTGCTTTCTACGAAAAGCCCTCAGCCCGGACACGACGTAAAAGTGCTGCCGCCCTGATATGCACCGCCGCTCTTCTTGCCGGTTTTCTTCCGTTCCTGTCTGTAAGAGCCGGTACCGGATCGGCAATCCGTTATCAATGGAATACAGCTGGAAAAATGGTTTCTGATCTGGACGTTTCCGCTTATTTCGGTGAAAATCAGGGGACTTTTGTCCTGTATGATATAGAAAATGACACCTGGAGCATTTACAGCAGAAACCGGGCCACACTGCGGGTATCACCTGATTCTACATGGAAAATCTACGCGGCGCTGGCCGGACTGGAAGAAGGAATCATCACTCCAGACAACTCTCTGATTACATGGGATGGATCAACATATCCCTTCGAAACGTGGAATCAGGATCAGAATCTGCAGACCGCCATGGAATATTCCGTCAACTGGTATTTTCAGGAAATGGAAGCACAAATGGGTAAAAAAACAATCGAACAGTACCTGCATGATATCGGCTACGGCAACGAAGACACCAGCGCTGATTTCTCCTCTTTCTGGCTGGAATCGTCCCTGAAAATCTCCCCTGTGGAACAGGTGGAGCTTCTCGTGCGTCTGTACCGCAATGATTTTGATATTGCCCCGGAAAATATCAATGCTGTAAAAGATTCCATCCGGATTGCATCTGACGGCAGCACCACTTTATATGGAAAAACCGGCACCGGACGGGTCAATGGACAGGATGTAAACGGCTGGTTTATCGGTTATGCCGAAAAAACCGAGGGGACATATTTCTTCGCTGTAAATATTTCTGCTGATGCAGCAGCTACCAGTATGCAGGATAGCAATGTAAAAGACAGAAGTGCATCGGAAAATTATACAGGAACCCGTGAAGCCACCGGAAGCCGGGCTGCCGAAATTGCACTGTCCATTCTGAATGAAAAAAACATCTGGAGAGAGCCGTGAACTTTCCCCGGATGTTTTCTCATTATTTTTCATTCAGCCCTGCGCATCTGTGTTGATCTCAATCGATTCGGTACTGATAAGAAGGAATTCGCTCTGCTCCATCTCCCAGTATCCTGTTTCCCAGATACTGAAAAGTCCCATCCTCCGCCAGCCGGATTGTCATCTCATGTGTAATCAACGCATCATCGCACACCACCATATCACACACCGCATCCACCGTCAAAGTCACCGTCCCATCCGGATTGGTCCGCGTTCCCACCACTTCCGGAACAGAAGTCCCGAAAAATTCCGGTGCATAATTCAGACAGGTCCGCCCCGCCCATGCATATACGCCGTTATCCTGATCAAATACAGCATATGTTTCAAGCTGCTCCTCTGTCACAGGCAGATATTCCATCATCAGACTTTCGAATTCCTCTTTGGGAATTCCATTGGCATACGCTTCCATATCCGGTTTTATCTGATTCTTCATCGCATAAAAATATTCAAACAGACCATTGTAATCCAGATCTTCCATATGCTCCTGATCCCAGTCGGTTCTAAGCAGATTGTTTCCCTGGTACCCCGGAACAAACACATATTGTTCTGACAGCTGCCTGAATTTCTCATCCATCGGCCTGATTCTGATCAGATAGCTTCCGTCAACAATCTCATTTACTTCGGGAGGCTCCGGCACACACAATTCATAGCAGAACCAGCCTTTCTCCGTATACCTCCAGTTCTCTATCCTTGAATAAAAAGAATTAGTCACCACCGGTGTCTTCCCCTGAAACCAGGAAGCCTGGGAAGTCAGGACATACATCTCTCTGCCGTCAAAGCTGTATTTTTTCCTGCAGATTCCTCCGTCATAAGTCACCGTATAAATCACAGCCGAACCACTCTGTCCCTGCTCACATGCCTGCAGAAATGATTCCATTGTCCGGTAATTCTCCAGATTTGAATAAGTCGCCGAGGTATTGACGGGGACTCCTGCTTTTTTCAGGCACTCCTGCATCTGTTCAAGTCCATCATCCGAAAGAATTACATTGGATCCTTCTCCTCTGTCCGCCGTTTCGTAAATTTCATAAATCAGAGGCATCAGTCGGCCACAGTCATCCTCCGCCTCCTGATGTTCTTCCGAGGAGATGGGAAGATCATATCCTTTCTGTTCCACAGTTGTGTTATTGTCATCATCAGTCCTGTCTGCTGCCACAGATTCACCTGTTGCTGCAGACCCGCCTGCTGCTGAAATGTTCTCTGCTGCGGATTCCTCTTTTAATCCCGACTGATACAAAATCTCCTGCGGCGTCTCCCATGATTCCGCACTGTTTTTTTCCGTATCACATGCACAGATACCGGACAGCATCAATATCAATATAAGCCAGACACATCCTGCCTTCTTCTTTTGTCTGATATTCAAATCACCAACCACCTCCCTGAATCTTTTTATAAATATTACATCTGTAAGAATTAAAAGTCAAGAAAAAATTAAAAGGAGCCGCCTGACTCCGACGACTCCACAAAAAATCTGATCACCCCGGCTCCTTCCCACAACAAAACAGAAACAAATATATCTGATTTTAGCCAGCTATTTTATTATATACTTAGTACCTCTTCCCCTGCCTTGAACTGTTATGACACCCTTTTGCCCCATGTCTTTTAATAATTGTGTTGTCTTTGATTTACCAAAAGGAACATACGGTGCAATTTCACTAATTGATTTCAGCATTGTCCTGCTTAAAATTTTATATACCGTGCTTTCATCTTCCGTTAAATTCAGGTTCTTTTCAAAAACCGGAAGCACAATCTTAATTGTATTTTCCGATACTTCAAAATCCGGTTTTTTTAAACCTTCTTCATAGAGTTGTTTTATTCTTATAATTCCCGTTCCGAATATCTCAACAAATCCTAACCTGTAAAATACATTTGCAAGATTTCTATTTCGTAATACAGAAATTTTACCGGATAAATATTCATCTTCCGTTATTCCGGATGGCAAACCTCCCGGAGAAACAACTTCTATCCTATCATCGAACATCAGCACTCTGATTTGCGACTCCACATCCCAGACTCTGTGAATCAAGACATTTGCAATTGCTTCCCGAAATGCAGCTTCTGGTATTTTTTCCATCTTTTTTCTATCAACGCCCTGTATTTCTTCGTATTGGTAATAATCCCTGAATACTTCTAATGACTTCTCATATACATCTAATACCGATATGTTTTCAAATGTTGCTCTCTTTTGAATAATGCTGATATTTTCACCAAACTTCACTATGTCAATTCCCGGAAAATGATTTTTATCTGCCAAAAGACCTGCCGCATTATTATATCCGCTGGCACTGTTATATAAATTCAACGTTTTTAAAGTATCCTGATTAAATGTTTCAATCTGAATGCATTCTTTTAATTTTTGATATAATACATCAAAAGTCAAATCCTGATCTTCACATGGCAATTCTTCAAATCCAATATTTTTTCCTTCCAAAATCAGTCTCGAAAATTCCAGTGTATCAACTTCTATTGTTGCAGTATCGTTTCGCTTATATGCTTTGGATTTATACAAATATGGCTTCTGATTACCACTTTTTACGGTAAGCTTTATCGTTTTATCATTATTTTGTATTTCAAGCATATAATTTGGCTGAGGAGAAATACTATCATTAATTTTATTTTCAATATTCAGGCAGGATTGCTTTACGTCCGGTAAACCTTTGACATTACCATCGTCATCAATTCCAAAGAATATTTCTCCACCATCATAATTCGAAAAGGCACTTACCGTTTTTAAAAATGTATTTGTAATCGTTTCCTTGAATTCAATTGTCCTTGATTCACGCATACTATACAATCCTTTCCAATTTTATGGTTTATATTATACGCAAAAACAAGCAAAAAAACAATCGTAAATTTTTATGATTATTTTTTTTGCTTGTTTTTGATTAATTCATTTAAACCAGCACTTCCCACTTCCCATATCTTTTTCCGCACACTCTACGGATATATCTCTTTTTCTGCAAAGATTCCTTATTTCGCTTTACGGTGCTGAGAGATTTACCGGTTTCTGTCACCAGTTCTTCCTGTTTAATTGACGGATTCCTGAAAATCAGTTCCAGAATCGCCAGTTCTTCAGATTACTGAAAACATAAGAAAACTTGAAATCCATAACTTTTTGATCCCTGTTCATACAATTTGAAAAATGCGTTTATTATATGTAGAAGAATCCACGACCGACACTTTACAGTCCAGCCATTTCAGCTTCGTATTCATGCTTCTCTGCAGATCTTCCATAATCATCTTTTTTGATCGGGTGTGCCCACCAAAATCTCCCTCTAAAAACAAAATTACATACTTTTTCTTTTTATCATCTGCAAAATCATCGGAAAATATCGCTGTAATGATTTCTTTTAATTCATCCAATAACGTTTTTCTGTCGCCAAAAGTTCTCGCCCCGGCCAATGCAGCCAAAGTCATTGCTACCTTCTGAGACACCTCTATATCAAGACTATCCCGTCCTTCAACATCAACTGTTGTGGATGCAGTGTCACGTTTCCGATTATTGGGAGCAATTCTCCAACGACAATTCCCTTCATCTCCCAGACAGTTTTTCACTTCAATAAATGATATTGCATCTTTTCCTGCCGCAACAAAATCTACACCTTTCGATTCCGGAAGGGCATTAAATAAAACACGGTAGTACAGAATTGCATTAATTTTTAAGTAATATTTCTATGGAAAAAGTTTCCTATATATGGCATAATTAAAAGAAAACTCAAGGAGATCATTCATATGCCATTTGTTGCTGCCCCTGTTAAAATACCAGAAGACATCCGCC
>JALFLM010000086.1 GCA_022774705.1 Lachnospiraceae bacterium
CGGGCGTTTAGCCCGCCTGCGTCCTCTGCCTTGTCCTGTGTATTCTGATCACACTTCCTTTTTTGCACTATTTTCTTGTCTTGCTATAAGCAGCCAATCCGCAATATCGACAATTCGAATACCTTCGTATTGGTACTCATCGTGACGGGTACGGGCAATAACCATCTTTGGATAAGCATCCCTGATCTGCAACAGAGGGGACACCTCACGCTCAAAGGTTTTTTCGTCGCTGATATTATCGGATACCTGGATATAGATTTTCTCATTGCGCTTGATAGCAACAAAATCTATTTCCTTCTTGTACAGGACACCGACATATACCTCATAGCCTCGACGCAGCAACTCGATTGCAACGATGTTTTCCAAAATTCTACCGTAGTCCATATTCTTCGTACCGAGCTTGGCGTATCGGAAGGTATGGTCGCTCAAATAGTACTTATCGTTGCTGGACAGATACTTTTTTCCTTTAATGTCATATCTGCGGATTTTGTAAAATGCAAAAGCATTGCATAGATACTGTATATAGGCACTGATGGTCACATGGTTGACCTTTTCTTTGAAACCGCTGAATGTGTTTGAAATATTCCTTGCGGAGGTCAGATTTGAGATGTTGTCCATCAGAAAGTCTACAAGTCTGTCCATTAGCTGCATGTTGCGGATCTTGTACTTTTTACGGATGTCCCGCACGATCAAAGTATTGAAAACATCGGCAATATAGTCGTATTTTGCTTCCTGGTTTTTATACAGGTAGGAACCTGCCATGCCGCCCTCAATCACATATTTGTCCATGGCAGCATACTTGTCGCTGTGTCCGAAATACTGCATATATTCGCTGAAAGAGAAAGGAAACACTTTGATTTCAAATGTTCTTCCGGTAAACAACGTAGCAAGATCAGAACTAAGCAGAAACGCATTGGAACCAGTGATATAAATATCGAACTTCTCCATAGCGTGCAGACCGTTAATTGCTTTCTCAAAATCCGTACACATCTGCACTTCATCAATAAGGACAAAGTTTTGCTTGCCCTTGATATATTGAGCCTTTACATAATCGTACAGCGGTCTGTATTCAAGCAAATGATCATATTCCGGCAGATTGAAGTTGATATGGACAATATTATAGTCCGAAATTTCAGTTTCCACATAGTCTTTAAAAGCTTCAAGCAGCTTGGATTTACCACTACGACGCACGCCGGTGATTACTTTAATATCCGGCGTTCCAATCACATTGATCAATTTATCTAAATATTGGTTACGGTCAATTAATTTCACTGTTCATCACCTCGTAATTATATTATATCCGCATCGATTACCAAAATCAACTTTTTTTCAAAAATGGTAAATAGATAATGTAGATTCGGGTTACTGTTCAGATCCAGCCTCGAAAACACTGCGTGTTTCCTCGGTGTGGCGTATCCGCCAAATAGATTTACAAAAAAGTGCTCGTGAATGCAAGCATTCGTCGCACTTTTTGTGTAAATCTGCTTGGCTCTGAACAGTAACAGATTCAGGACTTTCACCCGTTAGAACGTGCGCCCGCCGAGCGCACAGAAAAGCCCGCCTCCGGGGAGATTTTCTCTCTCCGAGGCGGGCTTTGCGGGGTTTTGTCTGTTGGATTATGTCTGTTTTGTCTGCTGAGTCATGATTATCTGCTGAGTTACATTGACCTGTGGGGGGACAGATCAGGTGAACTGCTCCAGTACCCAGTCAATGTCGCCTGTTGTTTTCAGTTTTTCCAGACGTTCTTCATCTTCCAGCATGTTGCAGATCTCGCTGAGCAGATCCATATGTTCGTTGCCGATACCGGCGATACCGAAGATCAGCTGTGCCTTTTCATCGCCGAAGTCTACGCCTTCGGGATACTGAAGGAAGACAATACCGGTCTTCTTTACGGTACGGTGTGCCTGGGTTGTTCCGTGAGGGATGGCTACACCCATACCCATATAGGTGGTGATCAGTTTTTCACGTTCCTGCATGGCGTCGATATAATCAGCTTCTACATAACCCAGTTCGTGGAGCAGCTCACCGGCAGCGCGGATTGCTTCTTCCTTCGTAACGGGCTTCTGTCCGAGACGGATACCTTCTTTTACGATTACCTGTTTTTTAACAGGTACTTCGGGGATTACTACGTCTGTATTTTCACCTGCAGCAGGTGCTGTTAAAGGAATGTCGTTGGTTGTCAACTGGAAGTACAGATTATCCAGTTCAGGGTCAGCCAGGAAGTTGCCGATGGTAACCAGCTGTGCCTGAGGTGCGGATTTTTTCGCACGGGCAGCCAGAGTTGTCTGAACCACAGCGATATCACAGTCTCCGGGAATGTTATCTACAGAGGTATTGATTACGGTGATGTCCGGGCGTGCTGCTTTGATTCTGTTGCGGAATTTGGTAGCGCCCATTGCGGAAGATCCCATACCTGCATCGCAGGCGAAAACGATTTTCTTAATTTCACCGGTACGTTCGATTGCTTTGGGAGCAGCCTGACCTTTGGCTTCCGCCTTCATGGCTGCCATCTCGTTCTGTGCTTCTTCCAGACTCTTGCTGCCTGCCATTCTGACAATGGGGGACGCAATGGCAAATGAGATGCCTGCTGACAGAAGTACGCCTACGATAACCTTCAGCATATCGGATCCGGGTGTCATCATCAGGTAAGCAATAATGGAACCGGGTGAAGCAGGTCCCTGCAGACCGCAGCCTGTAAGTGAGAACCAGAAGATAGCAGCTACGTTACCAACGATGGGAGCAATGATTACCAGCGGGTTCATCAGGATGTAAGGGAAGTAGATTTCATGAATACCGCCGAACAGGTGAATGATTACAGCACCGGGTGCGGAATCCTTTGTTGCTTTATCCTTGCAGAAGAACATGTATGCCAGCAGAACGCCGAGACCGGGACCGGGGTTGGGTTCCAGCATATACATGATGGACTTACCTGCTTCAGCAGCCTGTGCTGTTGCAAGGGGTGTGAAAATACCATGATTGATGGCATTGTTCAGGAACAGAACCTTGGCAGGCTCGATAAATACAGCTACCAGAGGAAGCAGACCATGAGTAACCAGAATGTTGACACCTGCAGAAAGAACTCCAAGGACTGCGCTCATGAAAGGTCCGATTGCCAGATATCCCAGCATAGCCAGAAGCATACCGATGATACCTGCGGAGAAGTTGTTGATCAGCATCTCAAAGCCGGCGGGCATATGACCGTCCATGGCTTCGTCAAATTTCTTGATACAGAAACCGGCCAGAGGGCCCATAACCATGGCTGCCATCAGCATGGTGATTTCCGTGTTGCTCATGATGGCACCGACTACGGCGATTGCTGCAACCACACGGCCGCGGTCGCCGCCGATCATTTTACCACCGGTGGAAGCGATCAGGATGGGGATCAGGTAGGTCAGCATGGGACCTACCATGCTGCTGAAGCCTTTATTGGGAATCCAGCCTGTATCGATGAACAATGCAGCCAGAAAACCGAACGCGATCAGCGCACCGATATTCGGCATGACCATTGCGGACAAAAATTTACCAAAACTCTGTACTTTACTTTTCATGTTGTAAACCTCCATTTGATTTCAAAACGTGATGGCTGAAAATACTCCTGAGAGTCATCATGCCGTGTCGGGAAAACCATGCAGGGACTTCCCGACGCAGCCGAAATGGGGGATTATGGAAACTACAACTGAAAATACAATCGATATTTAAAGAATTGTTACGTTATTTCTTCTGCACTCCAGGACAAATTCTTCCGGAAGGAGATCATCCGATACGATGATATCCACATCCTTCAGATTGCAGATATTGAAAGAACTGACCGCGCCGATTTTAGAAGAATCCATCAGTACGATGGTCTGTCGCGACTGTCTCATGGCCGTCTGCTTCAATAACGCCTCGTCGTTGCTGCCACAGGTAAAGCCCGTATCATAGCTGAAGCTTGTGATCCCCAGATAGGTCTGGGCGAAATTGACCCGTTCCAGCTCATGGATAGCGGAATATCCGTATACGCTCAGACTGTAGCGGTTCAGATTCCCGCCGGGCAGTGTGACAGACGGTTTTTCCAGATTGGCCAGCTCCGTGGCGCAGGTTAATCCTGAAGTATATATCAGATTGGACTGATCGGGGAAGATTCGGGCAAATTCCGTTGTTGTGCTGCCGGAATCCAGAAAAATATTGGTATTCGGCTGCAGAAGCGTCAGCGCCTTTTTTGCGATGCGCTGCTTTGCCTGTATATTGCGGACAGAACGTTTGTTTATAAAATCATCCGTACCTATTACCACCTGCACAGATTTGGCTCCCCCATGGATACGCACGATCCGTTTCGCTGCATCCAGCGCTTTCAGATCGGTGCGCAGAGTCATCTCCGAAACATCGGGAAATGCCTTTTTAATCTGTGTGAAGTTCACCGTTCCGTTCTTATTGATCAGTTCAACGATTGCATTTCTGCGGCTTTCCATTGAATCCATATATGTATCCTCCTGTTTTTGGATCAGGCGGGATCCGGACGGGGATCGGAGTCATCCGGATTCCCGGCACCAAACTCCCAAAAACAGGAGTCCGATGCATTATTCAGTTACAAAATTGGCAAGCAGATATTCTTCTGCTTCGGGAGACCACAGACCTTTGTTGGCATCAATGATATCTGCCAGAGCGATCAGACGGGGATCATTTTCTGCTTCACCTCTTGCACGGAAATCAGTCAGTGCAGTCAGAGGCATGGACAGATGGGTATAGATCAGCTTCTTGCCTCCGGGGATTTTGGGCAGATTCAATGTAGTATCTGCAGCTGCATCAAGACCGCCTACATGTGTTACCATAACAGCGGGATTGATCCGTTTTGCAGCAGTCAGTTCCAGAGATTCGATCATATCTGCGGTGTTGCCGCCTGTGGTACCCATAACATGTGTTGAATTGTAATGTACATCGTAGAAGTTCATTTCCGCACTGAATTTGTTGTCAGTGGGGCCTGCAAAGAAGTTCAGGCAGCCATCGCGGCCCAGGATTTCGCTGGACTGTTTAACAACAGCAGCAACGGGTGCGTAGCAGAGAACATCGTCATAGCCTGTACCGCCGGAAATTCTGCGGAGTTCAGCAACCGGATCTTCAAAATTGCCGGTATTTACAAAATGCAGTTCAATTCCCTGTTCAGCATATTCAGCCGGAGGGAACAGATGAGCTGCACGGTCCAGACGTTCCTGATTCAGATCAGTCACAACAACCATGGAAGGACGAACGTCACGATGCAGAGCGTAGGTCAGAGCGCCCAGACCCATGGGGCCGGCACCTGCCATGATTGCCAGCTTGCCGCCTTCTTTGATACCCATCTGATGTGTGTAAACACCCATCTGTGTATGGTAAGCGGCATTGAAAGCACCGATACTGCAGGACATGGGCTCAGCCAGAGATGCTTCATAGTAAGCACGGCCTGTGTACTCCAGCATGCAGCCGCATTCCATAACTTCTGAAGGGATGATGCAGTAGGTAGCATCTCCTCCGCAGAATTCGTAGGAATATCCGGGGCTCCACATGGTTCCCTTGTAGTTCAGAGCAGGCTGAATCGTAAACTTCATGCCGGGTTTGAAGCGGTCCTGATGGTTCTTGCCGACTTTAACAATGTCGCCGGCAAATTCGTGACCTGCAATGGCAGGATGTCCTGCAACATCATCATGTACACGCTTGTGAGCCTCACCAAGAGTCGCACACTTGTAGGTAGACATGCAGATACTGTCGGAAACGACTTTAACCAGGATTTCATCATCGGTAATCTCCGGAAGTTCAAATTCATCCAGTCTCAGGTCATTGGCACCGTGAATTCTAACAGCTTTAGCTTTCATAATAAAACTCCTTTCTATCATATAAATTATTATGAACTTTTGCAATGAAAATAATGAAAATATTTCAGAGGTCTCCCGGGAATGTCCTGTAAACACCCCCGGAGTATACGGTGATGAGCGGTTTCACCGTATCAATATGTGACTGTAAGCGGCCATTCTGCAATCCTTCTGCCATGGACCAGTTACATAACCGGCTTACATTCTGTGAAATACAACCTTCGGAATCAGTTCTTCGATTACGCTGTATTCTGCAGCCTGAGTTCCGCTGCACATCACATTGGCTGCACCGGTAGCGGTGGAAAGGCGGACGGTGTCTTCCAGACTCATACCTCTTTCCTCGGCTACAGCCAGAGATGCAACAACACTGTCGCCTGCGCCGACTGTGCTTCCCACGGGAACCTTCAGTCCTTCTGCGTAAATGGTTTCATCCGGTGTTACATACAGTGCGCCGTCTCCACCCATGGAAACAACGACCTTGCCGATGCCGTACTGCTTCATCAGATCACGGGCTGCTTCAGCCAGCTCCTCCGGGGTATCCAGTTTCTGATTCAGCAGACCGGAAAGCTCATGGTTGTTGGGCTTGATCAGGTAAGGGGATGCCTTGATGCCCTCAGCCAGCAGCTCGCCGTCAGCGTCGAGAAACACTTTTGCACCGGCTTCGCGGATTGCTTTGATCCAGACACCGTAGGTATCTCCGGGAGAACCCTTGGGAAGGCTTCCTGCCAGAATCACGATGTCATCTGCTGAAATCATGGAAAGCAGCTGCTCCAGCAGCTTGTCCAGAATCTCCTTTGACACGGTCACACCGGGCTCATTGATATCGGTGTTGGTATGCAGCACAGGATCGATGATCTTGAGATTGGTGCGTGTCTCCCCATCCACAAAAAGGAAACGGGATTCCAGATTCATCTTATCCAGAGCCGCCAGGATGGACTGGCCTGTCTGGCCGCCCAGAATACCGGATGCAATGCTTTTGCCTCCCAGCTTGTCAATCACCTTGGAAACATTGATACCTTTTCCGCCGGGATCTGTACGCATGGTCGTAATCCGGTTCACACTGTCAACAGTCAGAGAGGGAATCTCGACAGTTTTATCCAGAGCCGGATTCAGTGTAATGGTGTAAAGCACGATAGTAAACCTCCTTTGCAATGCTGCTTATAACTTCTGAAAGGTCTCTTCAAAACTCGTTGTATTTTGCTTTAAAAGTAGTTTTGGTTTTAATTCGAAAATTTCTTAAAAACCATTTAAAACTATTGTTTCAAAAGTTATAAGTTGTTGTTTCAACGATTGTGACTTTATAATATCACTGTATTTTCGATTTGTCAACGGTTTTTTGGTAATTTTTGAGATAATTTTTATATTTTATTTTTGATTCAAAAGTTACAGGGTATAAAAACAAAAAAGGTGTGCCACTTTTATTTTCAGTGACACGCCTGTCTTTTGACTTTTATTTCAATAATTCTATTTTCGCGGGGTACAAAATCATTGCCTATGAGCGGACATATACAGTCCAGCCATTATTTTCCCTGCCCGGATATGTTTCCGAAGAAGTTACAACATCTAAAAAACCGTTTTTTATGAAATGGCTTTGTGGGGAAGCAGATATTTGCATTCTACTTTTCCACCGCTTCATACACCCGCAGCATTTCCCCGACACTCCAGGCCTGAGCGAAACAGCCTCTGGATGAAGACGGATTCTTTCCATCATATATTTCAGGGAGTTGTCCGATACAACCTTCCCGCATGGCGCTTTCCATGACATCCAGCGCTTCTTTTACCATACATTTTGCCTCTTCGCTGTAATCGTGAACTTTCAGCCAGGCCAGATAATAGCCGCCCAGCGGGAACATCCATATGGTACCCTGATGGTATGCCATATCCCGCTCATACATGCTTCCTCCATAGTGTGCATGAAACTCCGGATCATCCATGTCCAGCGTCCGCAGGCCGTAAGGCGTATAGAGTTTTTCATATACCGTATCCACAATGTGCCTTTCCTTTTCCCTGTCCAGCATGGTAAACGGCATGGATACCGCCCAGATCTGATTGCACCGGATCTGGGTATCCGCATAGGTTCCTGATATCACATCCTTCAGGCAGCCCCTGTCTTCCATCCAGAATTCTTTTTCAAAAGAAATTCTTACTTTTTCTGCCAGCTTCCCATAATCGGTCTTTTTCGGAGCAGTACCTTTCCTGTCGTTATTTTTCAGGACTTTATCTTTTCGTCTGTTATCTTTTTGGATATTATCTTTCCGACCGGAATCTTCCTCTCCTGCTGCCGGAATAAAGCTTTCGAACATTTCCATAATCCGCAGTGCATTATACCAGTAGGCATTGATTTCCACCGGTTTGCCATGGCGCGGAGTAGGAAGGATTTCTCCCACACGGACATCCATCCAGGTTACCTGAGACAGACCTTCCCCTGCAAGAATCAGACCATCCTCGTCCATATGGATGTCAAAATCTGTTCCTTTTATATAATTATCAATAATATGTTCCATCACCGGATACATTTCCATGATAAATGCTCTGTCTTTTGTGGAAACATAATACAGATAAACACAGTTGATGAACAGCAGGGCTGCATCCACCGTGTTATACATGGGTTCCTGACCGCCTTCCGGGAACAGGTTCGGCATCAGACCGTTTCGTTCATTTGCGGCAAAAGTCCGCAAAATTTTCCCGGCACTTTCATACTGCTTTGTGGAAAGGCACAGTCCCGGAAGGGCGATCATTGTATCTCTTCCCCAGTCCTCAAAGAACGGAAAGCCGGCCAGAATCGTATCCCCACCTGTAGACTCCCTTTTTGCAATAAACTGATTTGCACTTCTCGAAAGCATTGCAGCTGCGTCCGATTGAAAACCGGCCCGCTCCGAAAGTCTGTTCCGATGCGTTTTCAGGCCGGTGATCATATCCACCACCGTATCTTCAGATTCCTCCATTTCATAAACAATCTCCAGCACATCAGAAGTAAACGGCGCTGTGCTGCAGAAAATTTCATGGTTTGCTGTTGCATGCCCCTGTTCTCTCCGTCCATCACAGGCATCATAACCGTAATAATAATTTTCGGTTTTTTCCGGTATTTCAAAAACCTTCCCATTCGTCCTGAAAAACAGGGTCAGACCGCCGGATACGATCCGGCCTCTGTTCCTGTCCCAGCCGCCTGCAAAATCAGATATCCATTCAGCTGTAAATTTCTGCTTTTCATCCGGCTCCATGCCTTTGGGAGAAAACTGAAAAAACGGGGTCAGTATCAGCCGGCATCTGCTTTTTCCTCTGTTGCAGATCTCATACCGTATGCCGATGGCATTGGCCCCCTGCTTCATTGCCATTTCCTTGCGGATTTCAACTCCCTCCACCTGAAACTTCCAGACAGGTGTATCTTCATATGTAAAACAGTCAAGAAAACGATATCCTTCCTCCCTGTGCCCGTCAGCAAATTTCTGACTGGATATCCGGAATGTCCTGCCTCCCATCTCCACCTGTTCACCAAGCCGGTGCAGCATGTTCCAGCGGTGATTCGGTGCCTGCGTACACGCCATTAAAAGTGCATGATCATTACGTGAAGCAGATCCGATCATGGTCAATGACGAAAAACCGCCCAGGCCGTTTGTCATAAGAAAACAGTTTTCTTCTCCCCGTTCCATTGTCTTCCAGTCCTGTTTACCGTATATCATTTTCATGCCTTCTGCTTTTCTCCTTCTCTCCCTCTGTTTTTTTGCCAAGTATGAGAACTTCCCGCGGTTCCACCAGCGCCTCTCCCGAAATTTCCAGAGGTTTTTCCCATCTGAAACTGCTTTCTTTATCCGCCAGAATCTGCCATTCTCCATCAGGAAGCTTTACCTTCAGGTTTTCTTCCCTGCTGTTGTATACAATAGAAAGAATATCCCATGCTGTATCCTTATAATCTGATACAATGCCTGCTGCACTATCTGATAATAAATCTGCTGTATTATCTGCTCCATAATCTGATATGCGATCCGGTGTATTATCCACGGTAAATCCCACGGCCAGCGGTTCGAACCACATATTTCCGATCCGTTTCCATGCCTCGGTGGATTTATCACATAATCCCGGCAGCTGCTTTCTCAGGGCAATCAGACCCCTGTAATAGTTTACCAGTTCCTCATATTCCCATGCCCGTTCCCAGTCCAGACGATTCAGTTCAATGGATTCATTGTAAGTGTTGTCAAGACCGTTTTTTGTACGGGCAAATTCCTCTCCGGAAAGCAGGAAAAGATTTCCCTGACAGGTCATATAAACGGCTGCTGCCATCTTATTGATTTCCAGCCATCTATTCCGATCCGGAACCGTATCCGCGATCTTGTCCCACAGCGTCTGATTATCATGAGCAGAAGCATAGGTAATAATCTGAGCCGGGGTACTGACATCCAGTTCTTCTGTTTTCTGCCATGCCCTTACACTTTTCAGCATATCTTCTTCCAACCCGCGGGCTCCGTTGACAAAACCGGCTTTATCCACATTGAAAACAGATCCCTTCACTGCATTTCTGGTATTGTCACAGAAAATGCCGATGCCGGAATCCAGAAACTGCAGGTTTTCTTTCAATGCGCCTTTTGCATCTCCTTCCATGGCCGTCCGGGATGCCGCCCAGGGTTCTCCATAAAGAATCTTTTCCCCCTTACCGTATCGCAAATCCAGCTCCCGGCGTATCCGGTTCATCAGTTTTACATCCAAAAGCCCCATCAGATCGAACCGGAAACCATCAATATGATATTCCTCTGCCCAGTAAAGCACCGAATCCAGAATATAATTTGCGCACATGAGACGCTCACCGGCCGTATCATTGCCGCATGCAGAACCGTTGGAAGCAGAACCGTCTTCATTCACACGATAAAAATACCAGGGTGCCGTTTTCTGAAACCAGGAATCCAGCGAATAGGTATGATTATAAACCACATCCATGACAACCCTGAATCCCTGTTTGTGGAGAGACTGAATCATCTCCTTCATTTCCCGGATTCGTACCTCCCCATGGTGTGCATCTGTAGCGTAGGAGCCTTCCGGCACATTGTAATTCACCGGATCATATCCCCAGTTAAATTCCGCTTCCTCACCCGCTTCATCCACAGAACCGTAATCATAGCAGGGCATCAGCTGTATATGGGTTATGCCCAGATCTTTTAAATAAGCACATCCCGTTTTATGGATCCCATCACCGTAAAGAGTCGTATCTTCACACGAAAATGCCTTGTATTTTCCCCTGTACGATTCCGGAAAACCACCGCTTTTATCCCATGAGAATTCCTTCACATGAAGCTCATAGATAATATTTTCCGCAGGTTTGTCCGGCGCCTTGTCCATATCCCAGTCCTTCGGATTTGTTTTTGACAGATCAACAACCATGCTGCGCTTCCCGTTGACCCCGCAGGCTTTTGCCCAGGGATCTGCGGTTTCCCTTGTTTCGCCGTCAATCGTTATCTCGTAATCGTAATAAATTCCATGGAGGTCCTGTGCTGCACAATACTTCCATATTCCTTTATCTCCCTTATCCATACGGATATATGCATAATAATTTCCGCAGCTTCCATCTTTGTAAAGGCGGAGAAATACCGATTCGGCGCAGGGACTCCAGAGGCGGAAAACCGTCCCGTTATCACTGCACTGCACACCCAGATTATGCCCTTCATACGTATATTTTTCGTGAAACTCAGGATCTGCATAATATTGTTTCCACTCTGCGGCTGATTTTATCATCTCTTTTCTCCTGTCATTACAATATTTCAAGTATCCGGCATAACCGGTCAATGTTCATTTCATCCAGTACATAAGTCGCTTTCACCGGCAGATCATGAGCCGGTGAAAGATTGGAATGAATATAGCAGGTATGCATTCCTGCAGCGGCAGCTCCCGCAATATCGGTTTTTGTATCGTTTCCGATCATAATGCATTCTTCCGGTGTCAGATGGTATTTTTCCAGCAAAAGTTCATAAAAAACCCTGTCCGGCTTCTTTACGCCATAATCCGAGGAAATCATGATCCCGTCAAAATACCGGTCCACATCCAGCATCCGCATCTCGTATTCCGTAAAAATCCGCTGTGCATTGGACAATAGGTATATCTTTTTTCCCTGCATCCGGAGCCGCTCAAGCATAAGTGTCACGTCTTTATAGAGCCGGATGTATTCCGTGGCAAGTACCCGGAAAAACTGCCCTGCGTGAAGCACAAGTGCATCATCCGTCCGGACCCCTTTTGCAGCAAACAGTTTCTGAAACACCTCTTCGATCCGGATTTCAGGGTATGTTTCATAGCCGTATGTTGAAACCGCCCTGCACTCCGCCAGATCCATATAAGCCTTTTTCAATTCCTCCGGTGTATACGAAGCGCCGTAATAGCCGTAGAACAGGCTCATTTTCTCCCAGACTTCCCGCTTCTCCTCATCTGTATGAATGTCTGCCAGGGTTCCGTAAAAATCAAAAATATAATTTTTATACAATTTTTCCGAGTCCTTTCTGCATATTGATCCGATTAGAAACTGAAAACCAGAACACCATATCCGTTCAACGGACAGGCAATGGAATACGGTTTCCCATCAGAAGGTATTTTTTCCGGTTTTATTTTAATTTCCTGCGCTTCTGCGTAATTGTCCCATGAAGAATCAAGGAGGAGCTTATGCTGCTTTCTTTTCAGAACCCCCACACGGTAATCTTCTCTTCTTACAGGCGTAAAATTGCACACAAACAGAAGATTGTCTTTGCCATCCTTACTGTGTCTGACAAAGCTGAAGATGCTCCGGTCTCCGTCATCAGGTGCAATCCATTCAAATCCTGCTTCCTCATAATCCAGTTCGTAAAGGCACCGGTGATTTTTATACAGGCATAGCAGCGCTTTCATAAAATCATGCACTTTCCTGTGACCGGCATCATTCAAAAGTCCCCAGTCCAGCTCCCGTTCTTCGCTCCATTCTCTGTTCTGGGCAAAATCCTGTCCCATAAAAAGCAGCTTTTTGCCCGGATGTCCCACAAAGAATCCGTATGCTGCCTTCAGATTTTCCAGCTTGTCAGCCGGATATCCGGGCATTTTCTCCACCAGAGAGCATTTTCCGTGAACTACTTCATCATGTGACAGCACAAGGATAAACTTTTCTGAATATGCATACATCATGCTGAAATTCATCTGTGTATGATGATATTTCCTGTAAATGGGATCATTTTTCATGTAGGAAAGGAAATCATTCATCCAGCCCATGTTCCATTTCATGGAAAAGCCCAGACCATCATTTTCCGGTGTATCCGTCACTTTAGGCCATGCCGTCGATTCTTCCGCAATGATGACGGTGCCGTCTTTCCGGCGTTCAATAAGGGAATTCAGATGTCTCAGAAATTCCACAGCCTCCAGATTTTCCTTTCCTCCATACTGATTCGGAACCCATTCGGTTCTTCCGTAATCCAGGTACAGCATGGATGCTACTGCATCTACGCGCAAACCGTCAATATGATATTCATCCAGCCAGTAAAGTGCATTGGAAATCAGGAAATTTTTCACTTCATTTTTACTGTAATCAAATACCTTGGTTCCCCAGTCCGGATGTTCACCTTTACGCGAGTCCGCATATTCATACAAACATGTACCGTCAAACTGCGCAAGACCGCATCCATCCTTCGGAAAATGCGCGGGCACCCAGTCCAGCAGCACGCCGATTCCCTTCCCGTGAAGATAATCCACCAGATACATAAAATCATGAACATTTCCATAACGGGAGGTGGGGGCAAAATACCCGGTCACCTGATATCCCCATGAGCCATCGAAAGGATGCTCCGCAATCCCCATCAGCTCCACATGAGTATAACCCATTTCCAGTACATAGTCCGCCAGACTGTGAGCGATCTGCTTGTAATTATAAAATCCCTGCGGGTTGGCTTCACTGTAAGGATGCTTTTTCCAGGAACCGGGATGTACTTCATAGATAAACATGGGATTCTGATCCGGATTCATTTTCCTTCTTTTTTCCATCCAGTTCTGATCCTTCCAGACATATCCCTCCAGCCTTTCCACCATGGAAGCAGTGGCAGGCCGCACTTCACTGTGTATGGCAAAAGGATCTGCTTTCATGACGGTTCTTCCGTCCCGGCAGAATACACAGTATTTATACCGGCTGTGTTCCAGAACTCCGGGAATAAAAAGTGCATGGATTCCAACAGGTTCCAGACGTTCCAGCACATGCGCATTCACATCCCATCCGTTAAAATCGCCAACAACGCTGACTTTTTCGGCATTGGGTGCCCAGACAGCAAAATAGGCTCCTTCTTTTCCATCCCGTTCCGTAAGATGTGCCCCCATTTTTTTATAAATCTCATAATGAGTCCCCATGCCAAACAAATACTGATCATATTCCGTCACTTCAAATACAGCTTCCTCTTTCTGCTGTAAATCTGCTTTTTTGATTTTTTTTGCCATAATTACTCCTCATTCCTGTCCATTCGGAAACTCCGTTTTGTCAGTTTCCGTATTTCTGTCAGCAGTTCCGGTGTGATTTGTCCGTTTCTCAGGCGCCATTTCCAGTTGGTTCCCAAAGTGGAAGGCCGGTTCATCCTTGCCTCATTTCCCAGCCCCAGATAATCCTGCAGAGGGATAATGCATACATTTGCAGTACTCATCATGGCCAGCCGGATCATGTCCCAATGAATCTCCTCATCCGGCGTATCCGCGTTATCCATATACTCGTTCAGAAACTGCCTTTCATCATCCTCCAGTTCCTGATACCAGGATACAATCGTATCATTATCATGTGTACCTGTATATACAATACAGTTTTTATCGTATTCATGAGGGAGATATCCCGTTTCCTTCCCCGGCTCAAAAGCAAATTCCAGAACCTTCATATTCGGGTATCCGCTGTCACGTACAAGCTGCTCCACGGAAGGTGTCATCAGTCCCAGATCTTCGGCAATCACTTCCCGTCTCCCCAGATTTCTTTCCAGCGCCCAAAACAGATTCATCCCCGGTCCTTTTTCCCAGTGGCCGTCCATGGCTGTTTCCGCCCCGTAAGGAATGGAGAAATATTCATCAAACCCGCGGAAATGGTCGATCCGAACCACATCATACAGTTTGTAGCAATGCGCCATTCGTTTTGTCCACCAGTCATAGCCTGTATTCCTGTGATAATCCCACCGGTACAGCGGATTGCCCCACAGCTGTCCGGTCTCGGAAAATGCATCCGGCGGACATCCGGCAACAGCAGTCGGAAGATTGTCCGGTCCGAACTGAAAAAGCCCGGGATTTGCCCATGCATCAGCGCTGTCAAAAGCCACGTAAATCGGCAGATCTCCAATGATGCTGATCCCGTTTCTGTTGGCATAGCTCTTTAAAGCAGTCCACTGCTCCATAAATTTAAACTGCAGATATTCATAAAATTCAATTTCGTAGTAGTACTTTTCCCGATAATAATCCAGTGCAAAGCCCCATCTCAAACGGATATCTTCCGCCCATTCGTTCCAGGAAGCTCCTCCAAAACAGTTTTTCACTGCCATAAACAGAGCGTAATCTTTCAGCCAGAATGCATTTTCCTGTACAAATCCGGAAAAAGCCGGATTCTTATAGATTTCGCTTCTTTCATATGCTTTCCTGAGAAGACGGAAGCGTTCCTGATAAATCTTTCCGTAATCAACATACTCCGGATCATCGCCAAAATCGCAGGCACTGCATTCTTCCTCAGTCAGAACCCCTTCCTCAATCAGCTTCTCCAGATCAATAAAATACGGATTTCCCGCAAATGTGGAAAATGACTGGTACGGCGAATCGCCGTAACTGGTCGGTCCCAGCGGCAGAATCTGCCAGTATGACTGTCCCGCTTCTTTTAACTGGTCAATAAATTTATATGCTTCCTTTGAAAATGCCCCGATGCCGTATTTTGAAGGAATACTGGAAATCGGAAGCAGTACTCCGCTTGATCTTTTCATTTCATTCACCTCTTTTATCTCCTGCTAAAAAAGGGATATTGCAGCGTTTTGCTGCAATACCCCCGCACATGAATCATACTCAGCCTTTTACAGCTCCTGACATTCCGTCCACATAGTATCTCTGGAGGAACATGAAGAGAATTGCTATGGGGATGGAAATCAATACGGCACCTGCCGCAAAACAGGTATACCAGCTGTCAATGTACTCTTTTTCCAGCATCTTCCACAAACCGATGGCAACCGTATAATAATCTGCATTCGCACGGCAGATAACCTTTGCGAAAATAAAGTCAACCCAGGGTCCGATAAAGGAAGTTAAAACCGTATAAACAATGACCGGTTTGCTGAGAGGCAGCGTCATTTTTGTAAAAATCTGCCACCGGGTACAGCCGTCGATCAGAGCTGCTTCGTCAATCGCAAGTGGAATCGTATCGAAAAATCCTTTGGCAATCTGGAAACCGAGTCCCGCTCCCCCTGAATAACAGAGAATCAGTGCCAGACGGATAAGGCCGCCTTCCGAAAGTCCCAGTGCCTTTAAGATGAAGTATACCGCAACCATGGACATAAAGCCCGGGAACAGCCCCAGGATCATGGCCATATTCATATAGGGCTTGCGCATCTTAAAACGAAGTCTGGACAGGCAGTAGGATACAGCCAGTACATAAAACGTAGATAAAATACAGGAGCAGATGGCAATAAACAGGGTATTGCCGAACATTTTCGGAAAATTCAGTATCGTAGTGTCCGTAAACAGTCTGGCATAGTTGTCAAGCGTATACCCCTGAGGAAGAAACGTGGATACATATGACCCTTTTTCCGCACGGAAGCTGGTCAGAACCACCCATGCAATGGGAAATACCCAGACAAAAGCCAGTACTGCCAGTACTCCATGCACAATTACATTATTGATAAACCGCGTTTTCTTTGCGGATCTCTGTGTGTTTGCTGCCATTATTAGAATCCCCCCTCTTCCTTATAGGATTTGCTGTTTCGATAGGTAAGCAGAGCACCCACCGCCAGAATGATGAATGTAAGAATACCGATGACCGCACCGATATTATAGTATTGCTTATCAATGGTCAGCTTGTACAGCCAGGTTACCAGCAGGTCGGTGCTGCCGGCTGTAGAAGCCAGATTGGTCACCGGATCACCGCCGGACAGCAGATAGATGATATTGAAGTTGTTTACATTGCCTGTAAACGTTGCAATCAGATAGGGAGTCGTAATATACAGCATATACGGCAGAGTAATTTTGGTGAAAATCTGCAGAACATTGGCTCCATCCACTCTGGCTGCTTCATACAGTTCTTCCGGAATATTCTGAAGAACACCGGTCAGCTGAAGCAGAGTATAGGGAACACCCACCCAGATATTGATCACAATAACCGTCACCCTTGCCCACATAGGATCCGTGAAAAACGGAAGAGAACTGTCCACACCGATCAGTTCCAGATTCCGGAGCAGAACATTAACTGCACCGTTAGGCTGAAGCATGGTTCTCATGATCAGCAGCGATACAAAAGACGGAACCGCACATGACAGCACAAAACAGAAACGCCAGAAGCCTTTTGCTCTTGTATCCTTCCTGTTAATCACCAGTGCCAGAATCATACCGAAAATATAGTTTGTAAATGTGGCAAAAAATGCCCACACCAGTGTCCAGATCAGAACAGACCAGAAGGTACTTCCCAGGATACTGCTGGAGTCAAAAAGCGCCTTGAAATTATCCAGCCCGACCCAGTCAAAAAGCACCAGATGATTGCCGATCTTGCTGTAATTGGTAAACGCCATGCAGATCATGAAGATCAGCGGCAGAACCGTAAGCCCGAAAATAAACGTCAGAGACGGAGTCATCAGAAGTCTATGTATATTGTCATGGAGAAGTGTTTTCAGATCTTCTGTAAATGTATTCACATGCTTTCCCGCTTTATCCATACATTCCACGTAATAGGCACTTTTTACAGCTTCCCTCCACAGATAGACCATAAGAAGAGTCACCATGATCGTTGCCACACCATACAGAAGGATCAGCACGGAATTGTCGCCCTGAGTGTATTCGTAAATCTGCAGCGCTTCGTTCCAGACTTCTTCCTGTTCCACGGAACCGAGAGACGGCAGCATGGCCAGACAATGAAATCCGTTTGTAACCATAAATACCAGCCAGGCAATTTCTGCGGCAAGAAACAGCAGCCCCTTCACTACCTGTTTGTGTGCAATATTTCCCAGACCCATAACCAGCATGGACAGCCGGGTTTCCACCGCACCGTTCTTCGCTGCTGCCGACACCGTATAGGGGGTAGGAAATTCATTTATCTTTTTCTTAAATAATCCCATAATTTTCACCTCGCTTTTTCTTCCTAAATTCCGTTGCTGTTCATCGCTTCATTCATTCCGTCTGTCTGCTCCCTGGAATTATCATGGGTAACACTTTCGTTGCGGATACCTTTACCCATATTTTCCACAGGAGTCCAGCAGTTGGACATGGCACTTACAAAAGGCTGAAGAATCGAAGTGTTGTCAAATGTATCATTCTGCGCCGTTACCAGCATGTCGGAAGCAATGCCCGGATCCTGCAGAAGCTCCGTATTGCAGGGTACCACATTTCTCAATTCATAATGGAGCTGCTGAGCCTCAGCGGAACCGAGATAAATTGCCAGCTGAATGGATGCCACCATATGATCCGAGGTGGAATTCACACCAATGGCTTTGGATCCGGCATAAGCCATCATCTGCTTTTCTTCCCCGTTCAATGTATAAGTGGGAAGGGAAACAACACCCATATTATCTCCCAGAATTTCCTTAATACTGGCTGCATCCCAGGAACCGGTAAATATGGCATTAATGCTTCCGTCACGCAGCCCCGCCATACCGGAACCGTCCGCATCCACTACAAAATTGGGATTATCAATGAGGTCGATCAGATAATCAGTTACTTCATACGCTTTTTCGCCGGTAAAATCCACACCCGCTTCTTCCACCGTGCCGTCTTCAAACAGAGTACATCCGTTTCCGATATAAAAAGAAGGCAGATACCATGAATTGGTAAAAGGGAAGGAAACAACACCCTTTTCCAGCATGGTATCAAGATTTTTTACATCATCATCGGAGAAAACACTTTTATCATAATACATAAACCATGTATTCGTTGTAAAAGGCACCCCGTAAAGATAGCCGTCCGATCTCACCGAATCGGTAACCGTCTCCGAATTGGTTGACATGACCTCTTCTTCATAAATACCGCCGATCTTCGCAATGGCTTTTGCATCCGTCAGCACACTGAGGTTGTCGTTTGCGTACATGAAAACATCCGCGCTGGCATCCGGATCCTGTGCCACCGTACCGGCAGCGGTTGCCTCGTCGGCAACGCCATAGACAAAATCAATATCATACTCCGGATGTGCCTCGTCAAATGCCTCACAGCATTTCTGCAGCCATTCGCCGCTGTCCTTTGACTGATCGCCGGAAGGAGCCCACACCATGAGACGGATATGTTCAACCTTTCCATCCTCCGGCACAGATTGAGCTGCGGAATTGCCGCATCCGCCCATTACGGATAATCCCATAGCGGCACTCAGCAAAATTGCCAGTTTCTTCTTCATACTCTTTCGTTCCTTTCTTTTGATGAGTTAGAATTAATAGTTTCCTTTAGTTTCCTGATGTTTTCTATTTTACACTTTTTTAAGAAAATATCAAGAGAAAAATTATTTTTATTGCATATTTTTTCTTTTTTTTGATTGTTTTTTCTTTTATTTTTATGCTTTTTTTCCAACCAGCATTATATGTTTTTAAAAATTTAAGGAAACTTTTTACTTGACACCCAAAAAAGAATTTGCTTTTTATACTATGCTCCGATATAATTATTCCGTTACTCAGATTCATAATTCAGAAAGAGGTTTTTCATGACCAGAATGCAGGATATTGCTGATAAACTGGGAATTTCAAAAGGAACAGTCTCCAAGGCACTGAACGGTACCTCCAATATCAGCGAAGAATTACAAAAAAAAATACTGGAAACTGCGATTGAAATGGGATACACAAAAAAGCTCCGCAGACAGAAAGACACAGAACGGAGGCTGTGCATCCTGATTGCCGATACGGAATACAAAGAGCCGCATCAATTTGCTTATGACATCATCCTTGGTTTCAGGCAGATGGCTGAACCTGCAGGGTATGAGGTAGATGTAGTGTCAGCCGATGATTCACTGCAGAAAAGTCTGTCCTATGATGCATTTATGCTTCAGAATCAATATATGGGAGCATTTGTGGTTGGCTTTAACCTTGGATCCCCATGGATGGAAGATTTCCACAGCTGCCGGATTCCCGCTGTTTTATACGACAACTATGTTCCTGCTAATCCTCATATCGCCTATGTCGGAATTGACAGCAATGAGGGAATGGAACTGGCAGTATCACATTTAAAACAGCTGGGCCACAAAAATATCGGTTACCTGAGCTCTACTCTCGGCTCCTATGTCATGCAGGTAAGACACAAAGCATTTTTCCAGACACTCAGGCAGGCCGGTCTGAGTGCAGATTATGCCCGTGCCAGAAGTGCCTATCTGATTTCAGAATGTGTGGAGCGATATCTCCCGAAATTGCTGGATATGGGAGTTACCGCCATTCTCTGCAGTCACGATCAGCTTGCCAATGCAGCCATGCTCCAGTGCCAGCAGCTTGGCTGCCACATCCCGGAGGATATCAGCATCATCGGTTTTGATGATCTTCCATTCTGTGCCTACATTTCCCCGCCCCTGACTACCATCCGGCAGGACCGGCTGCAGCTTGGAAAAAGTGCCTACTATGCTCTGGAAAGTCTGCTGAATCAGATTCCCATAGGAACGCTGCTGCTGCATGCTCAGCTGATTGTCAGGAATTCAACCGGTGAAGTAAAAATAAAATAAATGAAATATCCATTACAGAAAAAAAGAAGATGATACCTGTCAGGATAAACATCTTCTTTTTTCTGTATGTGATAGAATCAACATTATAAATTATAATACCAGCTTTGCAGCTCCGTACATCCCCGCATCATTATGCAGACCTGCAATAAAAATCTCCGCTTTCGTATTACTCAAAGGTGTCAGACTATTGTAACGTTTTTTTATCATATGAACCAGATAATCACCAGCCTTTGATATACCACCCCCAATGACAAATACTTCCGGATCCGCAATATAGCTTACATAAGACATGGACAATGCCAGATAATCCATACATCTCTGCAACGTTTTTTCTGCCAGTACGTCACCTGATTTCGCAGCATCCACCACATCTTTGCATGAAAACCTTCTGCCTCGCAATACACATCTGCCTTCTTCCGATTCCAGAGTCCGCTTCATCTCTTTCACAATACCGGTTGCAGATGCATACTGTTCCAGACAACCTTTATTCCCGCAGTTGCAGGAGTCTGTTTCCTGCGGATCAACAGTTACATGACCAATTTCCGCACCCATACCCTTACTTCCTGCCACGATTTTTCCATCAATAATCAGACCGCCGCCAACGCCGGTACCAAGCGTATAGAACATAAGCGTATCATGCCCTTTGGCTGAGCCCATCCACTGTTCTCCAAGTGCTGCCACATTGGCATCATTGCCGGCTTTAACAGGAACGCCGCCCATGAGAATGCTAAGCTCTTTTGCTGGATTTATATTTTTCCAGCCCAGATTTACACAAACCTCGACATATCCATCGCTGCGAACCGGACCGGGTACACCCATACCGATACCTGCAAACTCTTCTTCTCCGATTTTGTTTGCTGCCAGATGTGTTTTTATGGATGATGCAATATCACTCAGAATATATTTACCGTTTTCTTTTTTACGGGTAGGAATTTCCCATTTTTCAAAAACTGTACCATCTTCTCCAAGTATTCCCATTTTTACTGTTGTCCCGCCAAGATCAACACCTATACATTTTTTCATAATCTTTTCTCCCATATTTTTTACAGTTTCCAGATATCCCGGTTATATTCTTCAATGGTACGATCCGATGAAAAATAACCAGCCTTGCTGATATTTACAAGCATTTTTTTCGCCCATGCTATTCTGTCTGTATAATCTTCAAATGCCCGCTCCTTTTTTTCTCTGTAATCATTAAAATCCAGAAGCGTCATAAACCAGTCCTTTCCCGCCAGTTCCTGTTTTAAGCGGTTAAGATTATCTGCACACCCGACTGCCAGCATCTCCGGTCCGGTGAGGAATTCCACCGCTTCATGGATAACCGGATCCTTTTCATAATAATCCTTCGCTGAATAATCACCTTCTTTATAGTGTGCGATTACTTCGTCACTGGTTGCCCCGAAAATATAGATATTATCATCACCCACCAGCTGATGGATTTCCACATTGGCACCATCTTCTGTTCCCAGAGTTACTGCTCCGTTCAGCATGAATTTCATGTTGCCCGTTCCGCTGGCTTCCTTGGAGGCCAGTGAAATCTGCTCGGAAATATCGCAGGCAGGGATCAGTTTTTCCGCAAGTGTGACATTGTAGTTTTCCACCATAACCACATTCAGATAAGGATTTACATCCGGATCTGCTGAGATAATATCCTGCAGGCAGAGAATGGCATGAATAATATCCTTTGCAATGGTATAGGCAGGCGCTGCCTTGGCACCGAAAATAACAGTAATCGGTGTTTTGGGGATTTTCCCTTTTTTGATCTCCAGATATTTATAAATCACATAGAGCACATTCATCTGCTGACGTTTGTATTCATGAAGACGTTTCACCTGAATATCGAAAATAGAATTCTCATCAATATGCAGTCCCTGGGTCTGCTCCAGATACTTTTTCAGCGCTGTTTTATTTTTCTGCTTGATCTCCAGCAGATTGGAAAGGACATGCTCGTCATTCAGGAAATCTCCCAGCTTTTCCAGATCCGTGGCATCTTTCTTATATCCGTCCCCGATCAGGCCGCTGATGGCATCCGCCAGAAGAGGGTTGCAGTGAAGCAGCCATCTGCGGAAGGTGATTCCGTTGGTCTTATTATTGAATTTTTCCGGATACAGACGATAAAAATGATTCAGCTCCGTATTTTTCAGAATCTCCGTATGAAGCGCAGCCACACCGTTCACACTGAATCCATAGTGAATATCAATATGTGCCATATGTACTACATCATTACGGTCAATAATTGCAGCACTTTCATCGCCGAATTTTCTTCTGATTCTGTCATCCAGCACTTCAATGATGGGAACCAGCTGCGGCACAACTTCCTTCAGATAATGAACGGGCCATTTTTCCAGTGCCTCTGCAAGAATGGTATGGTTCGTATAAGCACAGGTTTTCTTCACCACTTCAATAGCATCATCCATGTTCATTCCTTTCTCCATAAGAAGACGAATCAACTCGGGAATCACCATTGTAGGATGTGTATCATTGATCTGAATCACCGCATAATCCGACAGATCATACAGATTGCTGCCCTTTGCCGTACATTCATCAAGAATCATCTGCGCACCGCTGCTTACCATAAAATACTGCTGATAGATTCTCAGCATTCTTCCTTCTTCATCGCTGTCATCAGGATACAGAAACAGGGTAAGATTTCCGGCAATATCTTTTTTGTCAAAAGAAATTCCCTCTCCCACCATACTTTCATCCACAGAATCGATATCAAACAGATTCAGTTTGTTCGTTCTGTTACCGTACCCGGTTACAGCAATTTCATATTTTCTTGCCTGAACAGTAAAATCTTTAAACGCTACCGGATAACACACCTCTGTCTTCGTCAGCCAGCTTTTTTCTGTAATCCACGGATTTTTCACTTCTTTCTGAAGTTTATGTTTAAACTCCTGTTTAAATAAACCCAGATGATAATTTATACCAATCCCCGAACCTGTATACCCCAATGTAGCGATTGAATCCAGAAAACATGCTGCCAGCCTGCCCAGACCACCGTTTCCAAGAGAAGGTTCCTGCTCCAGTTCTTCAATTATACAGATATCTTTCCCAGCATTTGTCAGAATTGTCTTCACTTCATCATAAATGCCCAGATTGATCAGGTTATTGGAAAGCAGTTTGCCGATAAGAAATTCCGCTGAAATATAGTAGATTTTCTTTTTCCCTTCCTCGTATTCCCTTTCTTTCGCCATATCCTGTACGATTTCCAGAAGTGCATCATAAATTTCCTGATCGGAACAATCCCTTACCGGTTTATTCAAGTGATTTAAAAGTCGTTCTTCCGTATTCATAGCAGTCTCCTTCCTGTAAATCAGACCCTTTCAAATCTGTATCTGACTTGTACCTGCTGCAATATTGCTCTCATATGATCATATGATTGAATTATACAATCAATCTCATGATTCTTCTTGCATAATAGCGTCAAATTATAGTACAATACTATCATCTTTTGGATAAAATCCAGAATTTGGAGGTCATATGAATCTTTCGGAATTTCAAAAATATAAGGAAAACAAAGTCCATACCGACAGCGCATTCTCCTATAATACCTATCTGTGCAGTATTCCCCTTGACTTTCCCTGCGTTCCCCTTCACTGGCATGATGAAGTCGAGCTGATTGTCATACAAAAGGGAAGCGGCATCGTGAAAGTCAACTTTAACCTGTATTATGTTTCAGCCGGAAGTATCATTATCGTTCTTCCCGGACATATCCATTCAATTTCAGAAATTCCCGGTATGAAAATGGAATATGAGAATATCTTCTTTCGCTGCGAAATGCTGCGTTCCATGGCAAATGATCTCTGCTATGATACATTCCTTGATCCTCTGTTTACCGGCGGGATTCCCATTGAGAACCACATTCATCCGGGATCAGACTGCTATGATGAAATTTCGACCATTATCCGGCAAATGGATCATCTTTGTGAAAATCGTCCTATGGGATACCAGCTTGCATTGAAAGGCTGTCTGTTCCAGCTCCTGTTTATTCTCATATCCAATCAGCAGGGACAAAGCATGTCCTCATCGGAGAAAAAATCTCTGCAGAAAATCAAATTTATCATCCGGTATGTGCAGGAACATTACAATGAACCCATCAGCATCACACAGATGGCTCAACTGTGTCACTACAGTGATTCTCACTTTATGAAATTTTTCAGAGAACACATGGAAACCAGCTTTATCCGCTATCTGAATGACTACCGCCTGACCATGGCACATAGTATGCTGGGTTCTTCCCGGGATACCATCCTGGAAATTGCCCAGCAATGCGGTTTTGAAAACCTTTCCTACTTTAATCGGCTGTTCAAGCAGAAATACGGTGTGACGCCGAAGGAAGTGAGGTGATCATTCCTCGTATTTTCGTACGATTAACGCTGCATTATGTTCTCCGATATCTGTTTGATGTGAGTATTTTTTTCCTATACTTGCATACAACAATGATATGATACTGTAACAAATATTTGTGCCTGTTTTTTGATTTCCATGTCCCCATACCGAACTACTCTATCCCATAGCAATTTCGCAACAGGCCCATAATAGATTTTTGATCAAAACCTCGAATGGTCTTGCTCTCAGTCTTGGTGGTGTCCGTCCCGGCAAGAAGCTCATCGGCAGTGCCGTTACCAATGAAGAAATCTACCGTCTGCGCAAAAACGCAGCACTGACCGGTCACCCGGTTCATCGCTGCGTCTAATGCGTCTGACTAATCAGTTTTACTTTAAAATTTACTGCCCCTATCAGCATCTCCCGTTTACACTTTGGACAAAACAAAGGAAAATCCCTCAGTACTGTTGTCTCCAGCAACTGTAAACGGGTTTTACCGCCGCAAATCGGGCAGAGTACCCATTTTTTCATATCATTCATCTCCGGCACCTCTTTTCAAACAAATAATGCAAAAAATCGTAACAGTTCAGCAGACACTGGTAATTTTCTACGAAAATCACTCATTCGGCTAAGCACCGAATACGATTCTTTTGAAGCTAATATTTATTAGCTGTCAAGTCCATTATTCATTTTTATGAATGATTCCGGTATCTGCTCATATCACAAAATCACGGCACTGGTCTAATCCTGTTCCTGTAAATCAGATCCAAGGTAACGCTCCACCTCATCGCGATTCTCAAACAGCACACAGCCTCCGGCATGATCCTCAGTCAATGTACCGCTGCCTTGTAATTTCGCAAACAGTCTGGAGTGAAGTGCTTCCCTTAATGACGTATCTTTCACATTCACATCCGAATAGGGTGAAAAGGGACAGGGTTCTGCTCCGCCATGAGAATTGATATGAAAGAAGCCTCTGCCTGTTCAAAAACAGAATCCCATTCCTCTGCGGTAAGCTGCGCTGCCGGCTCCGTATCTGTACAGGAATGAACTGCCCGTGCGTAGCAGCCTGCGCAGTGCAGATTGCAGCTGCTTGTAATACTGGCAATCAGGAAAGCCGGGATATGTTCTCCTGCTTTCTCAGATACTTTCCGTTTTCCGGATGCAGCTCTGGATGCCGCTGCAAATCTGGCCATAAAAATACTCTGAGCCGGATTGGTTAACGTGACTTTTACTGCATTCTTTACAATCTTCTCCACACCGGCTGTTATATATTCCTGTAAATTCATCTTTTGCGCAGCCATTTCAACAAACCTGATCCCTGATACGTTCATACCACTGTATCGGCCCGAAAAGATTTTCCATGCTTACCCGGCTGCCTCCATTCATCATCAGATCCAGCATATCATCCTCATCCGGGGTTTTGTCTTCTTTTTCAGCAAGTGCTTTTCCTGCTGTTTTCATCATTATACTCATCATCATCCGGTTAACTCCCCGAAGTTTCTGCATATCAAAGCCTCCCTGAAGGGAAAACACTTTTACTGATGAAGGAATCTGATTATGATCCTTTAGTTCCTGAAGCTGTGTGCCGGTTGCTCCCATGCCGACAGCACAGACCATGCGGACACAAAAGTACTTTTCCGCGTTTTTGTATCCTTTGATCCTGCCTGCCATAATCCATCCCAGGTATATAACAGCAGTATTTCTTTCCAGAGTTTTTTTTGCGTCATTTAACGTATAAACCGGCAGATCAAGCTGATGCCCGAGCAGCTTTGCGTATCTCTCCGTATTTCCTGTGTTGCTTGTGTAAACAATTGCTTTTATCATTTTTCTTCCTTTCTGACACATAAAAAAACGCAGCTACTGAATGGTTTCTTCATTCAGCACTGCGTCTTTTGCGTCCGGCCTTTTATTGTATTTTACTTGCGATTGAATGTTTTATAAAACAATCTGACATGTGCTTCCAGTGTCTTCATGTATTCTTCCTCTTTTTCCGGATGCCTGTCACATTCTCCCAGCAGAACGAGAATCGGTGCATCATACATCATTGCAAGAATACCCGGATCTTCATCTGCCAGAACCCCGGCTGCAATCATCCTGGTAAACAGCCCCCTGTGATACTCATGAATCCGGTTGACATATCTCTGCGAATAAAGCTCTGACAGTTCCTGAGAGCGAAACTGTTCAATCGTCATCATCCGTCTGAACAAGCTGATATACTCGTCATGCAGAGAATAGTCAATCAGAGATTTTACCTTTTCAACCAGATCATCTGCAGTAATTTTTTCAAATACTGCAATGTCCTGTTCTGAATCATGGACATGAACAGAAATGGTATCCGTAAAGGAATCATATCTTCTTCCTGTCTCTTCAAATACTGCATCAAAAATATCCCGCTTGCTTTTATAATGCTTATACAGAGACGGCGCTTTGATTCCGACAGCAGAAGCAATCTGCTCAACACTGACTGCATCATATCCTCTCTGTGAAAACAATCTCAGAGCTTCCAGAAGAATCCTGTGTTTTGTATCCATTGACAATCCTCGTACGGCTAATATTCATTAGCTATAATATAAACCCAAAAAACATGATTATCAAGAAAAAAATAAAATAGATTTATACGAAAAAATGCTCATGAATGCAACCATTCATCACAATTTTTGTGCAAATCTGCCTGGCTCTGAACAGTTGCATAATCATCCAGAAAGCAGTAGCTCATATCATCCTTATGATACCCTATTACAGTCCGCAGATTGATATTTTTTACACTGTTGAAAATATTTGTGTCGATTACATCGCTGGTTTTCCGAAACTGTGCAATCAGTTCCTTCATCTCATCCCGTTTGGAGCCCCTGCCGCCTCCGCAGCTGACACAGTTTGCAGTAAAACGGCAGGCACATTGTATAAAATGCAGACCGTTGTAATCCCGCCAGGATTTTATAGCATCCTCTTTCACCAGATACAGCGGACGGATCAGCTCCATCCCTTCAAAGTTCTGACTGTGCAGCTTGGGCATCATGGTTTCCACTTTTCCACTGTACAGCATACCCATCAGAATCGTTTCAATCACATCATCAAAATGATGGCCCAGCGCGATTTTGTTGCAGCCCAGTTCTTTGGCTCTGGAATACAGATAGCCTCTGCGCATGCGGGCGCACAGATAGCAAGGATTTCGCTCGATTCCGGCCACCGTATCAAAAATATTGCTTTCAAATACCGTAAGCGGAATACCCAATAGCTTTGCATTATCCTGTATGATTTTCCAGTTATCCGCATTGTACCCGGGATTCATCACCAGAAAGACCGCTTCAAATGGTATTTTCCCGTGCTTCTGCAGTTCCTGAATCAGCTTTGCCAGCAGCATGGAATCCTTGCCGCCTGAGATGCAGACCGCAATTTTATCCCCCTCCTGAATCAGCTGATATTCATGAAGCCCCTTTGTAAACGGTCTCCAGATGGTTTTCCGGAATTTTTTGATGATGCTTCGCTCGATCTCTGCCTGCTTTTCCTGACGTTTTTCCTTTGATTCCTGTTCCATATACCGGGAAAGTGACAGCTTCAGATAAGCCCGGTAACCGCCCTCAATATTGACCGCATCGTAACCAGCCTCCTCCAGAAGTTCCACGCTGCTGCGGCTGCGCTCGCCGGTGTGGCACAGCACATAGATTGTTCTGCGTTTCAGGGTGCCTTCTTCCAGCAGTTTCTCCAGCCGTTCATCATCATCTTCCTCCAGCAGTTCCTCCAGCTGGTCTGCGGGAATATTGACAGCTCCGGGAAATGTGCCCCGGCTGTACTGCTCTGCAGGGCGGATATCGATGACACAGCAGTTTTTATCATGGATCTGTTCCAGTTCTTCTATTGTTATTGTTTTCATGGTATTATTTCTCCCTGTTTCCCGCTTTTCTCATTGCTTTCTGCTTCTGGCCTTTGATAGATCCCTGACTACTTCCCCGGCAATCATCAGTCCTGCCACAGCCGGAACAAATGCCGTACTTCCCGGTATATCACGTCTTTCGGTACATTTATGCTGCGCTCCCGGCGGACAGATGCAGTGGGTGCGGCAGCTGATGGACATATCTTCTTCCGGACGGACAGGCTTTTCATCCGAATAGACCACCTTCAGCTCCGTCACACCCCGTTTTCTCAGTTCCCTGCGCATAACGCGGGCCAGAGGACATACCTTTGTTTCGTAGATGTCCGCCACCCTGAATCTTCCCGGATCCAGCTTATTGCCCGCTCCCATGGCACTGATAACCGGTACATTTTTCTCTCCGGCTTTCAATATAATAGAAATTTTGGCAGTCACCGTATCAACGGCATCCACAACATAATCGTATTCCTCAAAAGGAAAATCATCTGCATTTTCCGGCAGAAAAAAACATTTATGCACATGAATATCCGCCTGCGGATTGATATCCAGCATACGTTCTTTCATCACATCAGCCTTGTATTTTCCAACCGTTTTTCTTGTTGCCAGAATCTGCCGGTTGAGATTGGTCAGACATACCTTATCATCATCAATTAAGTCGAAGGCACCCACGCCGCTTCTGACCAGTGCCTCACAGACATATCCACCCACACCGCCGATACCGAATACAGCAACTCTGGATGCGGCAAGCTTTTCCATGGCTTCCCTTCCCAGAAGAAGCTGTGTTCTGGAAAACTGATTCAACATATTCTTCCGTTACCGAAAACTTATAAAAAGTTATAAACTTTTATGTTCCATTCCTACTTCATCGTGTATGCTTTTGTACTGAATAAATCCAGATACTACTCACAAGTTCTTGTACACTCCATAGGCGTGAATTCCTGACTAACGTATCAGTACATATCCGTATTAACTTGAAAGTGTTATGATACAGATTGTTGTTCTAAAACCATTTCTCCATACCTTTTAAGATTTAAAGAAGCTTGATAATCTCTATCAATTGTACCAAGTCGCTAACGCGACGGCTAGCCCACGATACGATAAAATTTCAGTTTTTCTTAAAATAAAAGTAGCAGTTTTTCCATTTATGATGTATTGTTAAGTTACCACACAAAAACAACGACATAAACGCAAAAACT
>JALFLM010000018.1 GCA_022774705.1 Lachnospiraceae bacterium
GAAAACGGAATCCTGACCTTTACTGTTCCGAAGGAGAATCAGAAGGCAAAAGAGGAAGAAAATCATTATATTTCCATTGAAGGATAATAACAGTTTTCTACGGATGACGATTTTTGTTCTGTGATGAAATGTAGTACATACAGATCGGTACAGATAATTAAAATTGATATGATAATTACGACTGAAACAATTGTCATCGGGGATGAATGACACCCCTTGAGATAGATCTGAACGGATAAGATAATATATTTAGAGATAGATTTTAAAGGCCGTGTGACTGTGAAAACACGGCCTTTTTGAATGTTTGGATTTTCAGATTTCCGGATTTTCGGATTGTAACAGCAGGAGATGATTATTTTTCACATTTTCCCAGCTGCCAGAAGGCCACGGCGCTTGCGGCGGCCACGTTCAGGGAATCGACACCGTGGGACATAGGGATGCGTACCGTGTAATCGCATTCGGCAATGGTGGCGGGCGCCAGTCCGTCTCCTTCTGTGCCCAGAACAATGGCCAGCTTTTCCTCAGCCATCAGGTGAGGGTCATCGATGGGGATGGAATTGTCGCTTAATGCCATGGCAGCAGTTTTGAAACCAAGCCGGTGCAGCAGTTCCATACCCGCCTGAGCCTGCGCAGCCTGGGAAGCAATTTTGACTTCTTCCGCTGAATGGGTTTTGCTTTTTGTCTCTGAAAGACAGCAGACTGCAGATTTTCTTTCCACATCAAGCCAGGTCCATGGAATCTGAAAAACCGTTCCCATACTGACGCGGATGGCGCGCCGGTAAAGGGGATTGCTGCATGCGGGCGTCAGAAGAACCGCATCCATATTAAGCGCAGCTGCGGAGCGGAAAATTGCGCCCACATTGGTGGGATTCATGACATTTTCAAGGACGGCGATGCGGCGTGCGCCGGCACAGACGCTTTCTACATCGGGCAGAGGCGGGCGGCGCATGGCACATAAAGCCCCCCGGGTCAGTTTAAAACCGGTCAGCCTGGTCAGCACCTCAAAATCGGCCGTGTAAACAGGCACATCCCCGCACCGGGCGACGATATCCTTTGCCTGACCTTCGATATGTTTTTGTTCCAGCAGAAGCGAAACCGGTACACAGCCCGCATCCAGTGCCCGCTCGATCACTTTGGGACTTTCTGCAATAAAAAGCCCTTTTTCCGGTTCATGACGGTTGACCAGCTGATTCTCCGTAAGCCTGGCATAGACATCCAGCTTCGGATCCTCAAAATCGGTTATTTCAATAATATTCGGCATATATGTTTCCTCCCATGTGAAATATTATAGTATTTTGCGGTGATGGAGTCAATTGGAGTTGACTGTCTTGATTTTTTGCTGGTATGATACAGTCACAGAACAAAATAGCCGGCAATCTGACCGGTTGAATCGTTAAGGAGTGTAAAAATGAATATCAGAAAAGCGACAAAAGATGATTTGGCCGCAATAACAGCGGTAGAAGCGGAATGTTTCCCAGCTGCGGAAGCTGCTGATGAGAAGGCATTTGCAGATCGTCTGGCGGTATATCCGGATTATTTCTGGCTGCTGTACGATGGAGAAACACTGGTGGGATTTGTCAACGGAATGGTAACAGACCAGCCGGATCTGACAGATGAAATGTATGAAAAAGCGGATATGCACAACCCAGAAGGGAAATGGCAGATGATATTTGGCGTCAATACAATTCCTTCTTATCGACGGAAAGGCTGTGCGGCTATGCTGATCGAGCAGGCCATCAGAGATGCAAAAGCACAGGACAGAGAAGGGCTGGTACTGACCTGCAAGGATAAACTGGTTCATTATTATGCAAAATTCGGTTTTGTGAATGAAGGCGTATCGGAATCGGTCCACGGAGGCGTAACCTGGTATCAGATGCGGCTGAGATTTGACGGAAACATGGAGTAAAAGGGCGGATGGAAACAAGTGTCTGCTTGTGGATGTTAAAAACGGTGCGGCGAAAGCTGCACCGTTTCCAGTCGTGATATTTGCAGATTCTGCATTATCAAAGTGTTTAATTTTTATCATTTCTGGCAGATTTCTGGAATATTTTCCGCTTTTTCTCTTCGATATAGGTAAACAGAAATTCATCTCCTTTTGCAGATACTTTGATATAAGGCTCACTGATGGAATGGCGGCGCAGAAGGTTGATGACTTCCATCTTTCCTGTAATGGGATATTTCCACCCGTCTCCGCGCAGAGTGCCTTCCGGCCAGGAATAAACCGTTTTCTTAACAGCACTTTCTGTCAGGTGCTTCAGTTCATCAGGAGATTCGAAAGCGGGAACAATATATTTTTCAAAATCTTCTTCAAAAATGCGGATGTTGGAAGAGTTCATGTTCAGCTGACCTTCCAGTTTCTTCAGATCATCATCGTCCAGCGGCTCTCTGCTGAGGATGCATTTCAACATGACCGGTCTGCGGCTGGCACTGATGCCTGAGCTGGTTGTCAGGCAGGCAGCCAGGCGGCAGAGAAGCTTCTGGTCGTGCAGAAAGGTATGCGTGAAATTAAGGCAGCAGAAATCGGCATATTTTTCCGAGCACATAATTGCTGTACAGGAATACATTAATTCTGAAATAATCATCCTGCCTTCATATATCTTTTGAATAGGTCTGTTCAGATCATCGAATTTCCCTGTGTTCAGTTCCAGAATCGCTTTACAGTAATTGTCCGGCGCTTTGGATTTTTCCAGACGAAATCTGCCTTTCAGGAAAAGGTTCTGCTCACTGGAAATGGTCGGTTTGCAGTAGAAATAATAGGTTCCGAGAATTCCTTTGAAATGATGAGAATCCGGATCACGAATCAGTGCTTTTGACGGGGAAGGCCTTTTTTTTCGGGGAGAATGTTTAATATGTGCTTCATCTTCCAATATATTCTTTTCGTAAGAAATCAGTTTACCGGGATCAATATCCATTGCTTTTGCAATGTTGAGAAGATGAGGGAGGGACAGAGTAATATCCCCTCGCAGAATTTTGGATAAAGTACTTTGTGTAATATGGCATCTTTCGGCCATATCTTTTTGCGTAATAGAATTTTTTTCCATATATTGAATAATTCTGTCGGTGACAAGGTCAGTATAATCCTGTACTGAGTCGTTTTGTTCATTTTTTCGTTTGCGTCCCATATATGCTACCTCCAAATTGCTGTCTGTTCGTAAATTGGTTGCCGGATAGACTGGAAATTTGTCAAAATCTATTAACGAATATTCTTGTTTGGAATGCAAATTCTTTTTTAGAATTTTATTTATTAAAAAGAATATTCTTAAAGAGAATATTAACATATATTTATTAAAAAGTCAATTTAAAATATACAAATTAACGAATGGATGGAGAAAAATACGAAGAGGAAAATTGATAATAAATAAATAAGTAAATAATAAAACATATAGAATCAATGAAAGAATAGCAATATGCACAAACATTATTTTGAAAAAATTATTGCAGTAGAAACAGACTTATGATAGAATATATGTAGAAAAGAAGATAAGGAGATATATTGGCAGATATATCTCCCTATATGAATGAATCAGAAAGTCTGACCCATTGATTTGCAAGAAAATTATATCACAGTTTTTCTAAAAGGGCAACTTTCGTTTCAGGATTCTTTTCTTTTCAAAAAGGTAACTCTCGGAAAGTTTTCCAAAGAAAGCGGCACAGGCTTTTTATGGAAAGGGTTTGGTGTGAAAGTGAGGGATACGTATTATGATGAAGGAGGTTGTTCCAAAAATTTATAACCCGGAATCGGTGAGGATCAGAATCGAGAATGTTTATTTAAGACTGGATACGGTAACCGGCGAACTGTCGGGAGCCGGCGAGCTGATTGCCAGAGGCAGACCCGAACTGCCTGCAGATCTGGAACCGGAAGTATGCTGTGTGGTTCGCGACCGAAAGGGACGGATTCTCCATGAGTGTGAGAGTACACATCTCGGAAGTTTCCTCAATTCAGGAAGATACGGCTATGCGGTTTTTCGGATCAGTATCCCCGGTTACAGCCAGCTTTGCAGCAGCTGTTGGGGGGCCAGCGTGGAGCTTTTTCTCATAATGAAAGAAAAAGGTACCGCATGCAGGAACTGTGTCTGCTGCCGGCAGCAGGGCTGTACGCGTACAGGACTTTCAGCGTAGTGCGGCAGATTGCAAATGATACAATGGGGCAGACGGACGGGAACCGGGTGGAAACATCCGGTTCTTTTTTTGGTTACCGCCCAAACTGTTACTTTACTTGATGCGGACAAGGTTTTATAATAATCAGAAAAACAACAGAAACAATATGGAGTAACATCATGGGATATTTTTATTTTGTAAGACACGGACAGACTGTCTGGAATGTGGAGAATAAAATCTGCGGTTCCACGGATATTGAGCTGACTGAACTGGGGCATCAGCAGGCCATAGAGACAGGTAAGAAGATTCTGGAGGAGGGGATTCATGCAGATGAGATTCTCTATTCTCCGCTGGTGAGGGCTGCTGAGACGGCGCGCCATATTTCCGAAATTACAGGGATTCCCGCCAGAGCGGAAGAACGTCTCAGAGAGCAGAATTTCGGTAAATATGAAGCAACCGCCCGCAACGGGGAGGTGTTTATGAAAGCAAAGGAACAGTTTGCCTGCAGGTATGAAGGTGGAGAATCGATGCTTCATCTGGCCCAGAGAATTTATAATCTGCTGGATGAAATCAGGGCGGAATCGGATCACAAGACATATATTCTGGTGGCGCATAACGGCATTGCCAGGGTGGTTCAGTCTTATTTTTGCGAGATGACCAATGAAGAATATGCAAAATTCGGAGTAAGAAACTGCTCCGTATTAAGATATGATTTTGAGTAATGGACTGTTCAGTTATTGCTGAATGGTTACGATTTGGGTAAGTGCTGATAAATAGAAAGGAATTACAATGGTCAGGGAAATTGTCAGGGATGTGAGAAAAACGACCCGATATGAGAATATAGAGGTAGAATATTTTGATTTCTCATGGAAAAAACAAAGGAAAAAGCTGTCCGGGTGGACGGCTCAGATCTGCCAGCATGAAATCGATCATCTGTCGGGGCGGATTATCTGAATATTAACATCAATAAAGGAGATGAAATTATGACAGAAACCAAAACAGTACTGGGTGATATCACCCGCATCAATTCTGTGGAAGCTATTGTAAATGCGGCAAACAATTCGCTGCTGGGCGGCGGCGGTGTGGACGGAGCAATCCATCGGGCAGCGGGCCCGAAGTTACTGGAGGAGTGCCGGACATTAAACGGATGCAGAACCGGTGAAGCCAAAATAACAGGTGCCTACAACCTTCCCTGCAGATATGTAATCCACACGGTGGGACCGGTATGGTGCGGCGGAAATTACAGAGAAGAAGAACTGCTGCACAGCTGCTACACCAGCTCTCTCCGCCTTGCAGCCGAAAACGGCATCCGAACCATAGCATTTCCCTCCATCTCCACAGGTGTATTCTCCTACCCGGTACAAAAAGCAGCCCAAACAGCCGTAAAAGCAGTCCGGGAATACGTAAAGGAAAACCCCGAAGCATTTGATGAAATCCTCTGGGTATTATTCGACGAAAAAACCAAAAAAGTCTATGATGAAGCAATTGCTTCTGTAGTTTGAAAAAACTCTTGACTCTGACCCTGCGTCATAGCTTATGCTCATATTACACAGGAGGTGAGAGTATGAGAACGGTACATGAAGTCAGTAAATTAGCAGGTGTCAGTATACGGGCCCTGCACTATTATGACAGAATCGGACTTCTTCATCCGGCGCAGGTGACGGAGGCCGGCTACCGGCTGTATGACGATGCAGACCTGGAGCGGCTTCAGTCCATTCTGCTGTTTCGTGAACTGAAATTCTCTTTAAAGGAGATCCGGTGTATTCTTGACAGCTCCGGCTATGACAGGGACCGGATGCTGGAGCAGCAGATTGAGCTTCTGCAGCTGCAGAAAGAACATCTGGAGAATCTGATTCAGCTTGCCTGTGAAATTAGAGAGACAGGAGTGAAAATTATGGATTTTTCAGCATTTGATACTTCAAAAATTGATGAATACGCAAAGCAGGCAAAGGCAGCCTGGGGTGAAACCGATGCCTATAAGGAATATGAGGAAAAAAGCAAAGGACGTACCGGAAAGGATGAGCAGGCAATGGGTGAGGGTCTGATGCAGCTTTTTGTGGAATTTGGTGAAATGAAACGAAGCGGTATGAAGCCCTCCGATGAGGCGGTGCAGAAACAGGTGGAGAAACTGCAGACCTATATTACAGAACATTATTATATGTGTACACAGGAGATTCTCCAGGGACTTGGATGCATGTATTCCGGAGGCGGTGAGATGACAGACAACATCAACAGAGCCGGCGGAGAAGGAACAGCGGAATTTACGGACCGGGCGATCCGGGTTTTCTGCGGCAGATAAACTGTCTGCAGAGATAAGTCTGCCTGCGAAAGGAAGATAAAGCAGAGAGACAAAGCGGAGAAAGAAAAGAGGGGAAGCGAATGGATGAACATCGGGTGAGAATCAGCGATATCGCAGAGGAACTGGGACTGAGTACTGCAACGGTATCCAATGTGCTCCACGGAAAGACGAATAAGGTTTCGGACCGGACTGTACAGAAGGTGCAGGCACTTCTGGAGAAGCGGCAGTATATTCCCAGTATGGCCGGGATTCTTCTGGCTCAGAATTCTTCCAGAATCATCGGCGTGGTGGTGAACGATCACGAGAAATACGAGGGCCGGGCTCTGGAGGATGTGTTTATCTCCGCTTCCCTGAACAGTCTGTCCACGGAGATCGAGGAAAAAGGTCAGTTCATGATGGTGAAAAAGACGAAGAATGTGACAGATATTATCCGTTTTGCATCTATGTGGAATCTGGACGGACTGGTTCTCATCGGCTTCTGCGAGCAGGATTACATGTATCTGAGAAATCATATGCGGATTCCCTTTGTGGTTTATGACGGATACTGCAGCAGCACCGAACGGATCTGCAATATTACCATTGATAATTACGACGGCGGTTTTCAGGTGGGAGCCTTTTTTCGAAAACGCGGTTATCGGAACGTGCTCTGCATATCCGATAATGATATCTGTATGGACAAAGAGCGTCATGACGGCTTCTGTGCGGGTTTCGGACCGGGGCAGGCGGATTTTATGATGGTACCTATGCAGAAGGAAAAACGGATGGAGTTTTACAGAGAGTATCTGGAAACAATCCGGGAGTATCCGGGAATCTTTGCGGTATCTGATTTTTATGCCGTGGAACTGATGCGATTTCTGATGGGGCATGGAATCCGTGTTCCGGAGGATATTTCTGTGGTCGGATTTGATGATACGCGTATGTGCGAGATGGTGTCGCCTACTCTGACGTCTGTCCGGCAGGACGTATTCATGCGGGCGCGGATTGCCGTCAGAAAGCTTCAGGAACTGAATGAGAAAAAAGACACGGAGACAGAGGTCCGGCTTCCGGTGAGGCTGATTGAGCGGGAAAGCACCGGCTGAAAAAGAAAACAGCGGATGATAAGCTAAAAAAGAGGGGGATTTGTGATTTTTCACAAATTTCCTTTTTTATTTTTGTTTCAGGTTACGCGTTTAACCTTTGAAATTGCAGCGGTTTGGGAATACAATAATGCTGTACGAACAATGTGATGTACATACAGCAAGGAGGAGAAAGTGATGGAACAGAAATTTTTCCGGACGGTGTGCAATCTGGCTGTGCCGGTTGCTCTGCAGTCCATGCTTCAGGCTTCCTTCAGCATTATCGATCAGATCATGATCGGGCAGCTGGGAAGCGTCAGTGTGGCGGGCGTGGGACTTGCCGGCAAATTTTCTTCAATTTTCAATGTGGTTGTATCGGCAATCGGAGCGGTGGCCGGTATTATGATTTCCCAGTATATGGGACAGAAAAATGACAGGGAGGTTGCCAGAAGCTTTTTCGTGAATCTGGGGGCAGCTGCGGGGCTGGCAGTTCTGTTTATGCTGGCATCCTTTTTGCTGCCGGAGCAGATTCTGGGGCTTTATACGCAGGACCGGGCTACCGTACTGACAGGGGCGGGGTATCTGTTTCTTCTGGGAGGAATGTTCCTTCCCATGGCCGGCGCTGTGATGCTGTCTGCCATGCTGCGGTGTATGGAAAAAGCTTCGCTGCCTCTGTACGCCAGTATTGTGGCGGCTGTGCTGAATACCGCGCTGAATTACGTGCTGATCTTCGGACATTTCGGGTTTGCTGCCATGGGAGCCGACGGAGCGGCTGTAGCAACGGTGATTTCACAGCTGGCAAACTGTCTGATCATGCTGGTAATGATGCTGCGTTACAGAAGTGTTTTCCGTGTGGAAAAAGGGCAGAAAGGCAGTCGCTTTGGTTTTCGGTGGAAACAGTATGCTGCCATGCTGATGCCGCTTCTGATCTGTGAATTTATGTGGTCTCTTGGCGAAAATGTATATACCGGAATCTACGGACATCTGGGGACAGCAGCCACGGCGGCCATGACTCTGAGTAATCCGGTGCAGGGACTGCTGATTGGGGCGCTCTGTGGTTTATCTCAGGCAGCGGCTGTTATCATAGGCAAAAAGCTGGGCAACGGGGAATACGAGGATGCGTATCAGGCGGCAAAAAAACTGCTGTTTTACGGCTTTGTGGGATCGCTTGTACTCTCGGCCTGCATTATTTTATTATCTCCCCTGTACGTAATGGTTTATCAGGTGGAAGACAATGTCAGGATGCTTACCCGGTATATTCTGATTGCCTATGCGGTCGTTGCCCCCTTCAAGGTACAGAATATGATTCTTGGCGGCGGTGTGCTGCGAAGCGGCGGAAAAACGGAATATGTTATGTTTGTTGATCTGATCGGTACCTGGATATTCGGTGTGCCGCTGGGGATGCTCTCTGCATTTGTACTCAGATTGCCGGTGCACTGGGTGTATTTTATCCTGTCCCTGGAGGAATGTGTCCGCTTCGGAATTTCCGTAGTCATATTCCGGAAACGGAAGTGGATGCAGAAACTGAAAAGCTGAGTGGTTTAAAACAGCCCCCTGCTGTCTGGAAAATCCAGCAGACAGCAGGGGGCACTTTTATGGTGCGCCTGACAGCGCACGTTTCAGATCAAATCATATCCGCAGCTGCAGATTACTGTATTACTGAAGCTTTTTGCCTGTCAGCATCTCGTAGCTCTGCAGATATTTGTCGATGGTCTTTTCTACGATTTCGTCGGGCAGAGTCCAGTTGTTGTCCGGGTTGGCTTTCAGCCAGTCGCGTGCGAACTGCTTGTCGAAGGAGGGCTGGCCGTGGCCGGGTTCGTATCCGTCAGCAGGCCAGAAACGGGAGCTGTCGGGTGTAAGCATCTCGTCACCGATCACGATATTGCCGTTCTCATCAAGACCGAATTCAAATTTGGTATCAGCAATGATGATGCCGCGGCTCAGTGCGTAATCTGCACATTTTTTATAAAGAGCGATTGTGCAGTCGCGAAGCTTTGCAGCATATTCTTCGCCCTTGCCGGGAAAATATTTTTCCAGATGAGCGATGCTCTGCTCATAGGAAATATTCTCATCATGGTCACCGATCTCTGCTTTTGTGGAAGGTGTGTAGATCGGTTCAGGCAGCTTGTCGGATTCTTTCAGTCCTTCAGGAAGTCTGATGCCGCATACAGTACCGTCCTTCTGATAGCTTGCCCAGCCGCTGCCGGTGATGTAGCCGCGGACGATGCATTCAATGGGAAGCATGTTCAGCTTTTTGCACATCATGCTGTTTCCATCAAACTGAGGCTGCTGGAAAAATTCGGGCATATCCTTCACATCTGTGGAAATCATGTGATTGGGAAGGATATCCTGTGTCAGCTCAAACCAGAATCTGGACATCTGAGTCAGAACCGTTCCCTTTTTTGTAACAGTATTATTCAGAATTACGTCAAAACAGCTGATGCGGTCGGTTGCAACCATGATCAGACTGTCACCATTATCATAGATCTCACGTACTTTACCTTCTTTGATCGGTTTCATTCTTGCACCTCGCTATAGTATGTATGTTTATATGTGTTAAACAATCAGCAACGGATTCTGAAGGTCTCATTCGCCTGCAGACCGCTGCAACAACTTTTATCATACCACAGATGAAAATGCAAAGCCAGTTCTTTTTATGAGATATTTTTCCGGGAATCGTACGATTTTTTATGAGGTATATACAATGCAGCCGGCGGATGGTAAAGGTGATACAGAAAATATAAAAACATTGTAAACATATTGACAAAGTAGGTTATGAATGGTATGATTTCACCATCTGCAGCAGGGAAGGTAAATTGTGTAAAAAATGTGATCTTGTCCGGCTGTAATTGAAGATAAATAATAGTTATAAATATCAGCAGTTATCAGATCAGAAGAGGTGAACAGAGAAGATGAAACAGATTTTGTGCTTTGGAGATTCCAATACCTGGGGACTGGTTGCCGGGACCATGAAAAGGCATTCCTGGAATGAAAGATGGACGGGGATTCTTCAGGAAAGACTGATGAATCAGGATATTCGTGTTATAGAAGAAGGGCTTTGCGGGAGAACAACAGTATTTGAAGATGAAAGAAGAGGAGGCCGGCGGGGAGTCGACGTATTCCCTGTGCTGCTGGAGACACATACGCCTGATCTGACTGTTATCATGCTGGGAACCAATGACTGCAAGGCAGCATACGGAGCTACAGCGGAAGAAATCGGACAGGGAATCGAGCTTCTGCTGGATCAGCTTGACAGATATGCACCGGAAAGCAGAACGCTGCTGGTATCGCCGATCCATCTTGGCAGTCAGGTGTGGAAGGATGAATACGATCCGGAGTTTAATACTGAATCAGTAAGAATATCGAGGGAACTGAAACGGGTGTACGGAAAAATCGCAGGAGATCACCGGATAGAATTTATGGCGGCTTCCGACTATGCCTGCCCCAGTGCTGACGATATGGAACATCTGGATAAAAACGGTCATCTGGCGCTGGCGGATGCCATGTACCGAAAAATCAACGGGCTGCTGATGGCATAGCAGAAAAAAACGGGAGGTACAGAATCCATGAGCTGCGCAATGAATTTTCCGGCTGTTTTTATATCTGCAGCCTGTATATGTTTCTGCGTGCAATGCCGGGAATACTGGAGTAAAATGCTCGAGAAAATTTCGTGCAGAATATTGTAATATGCCGTGAAATGAGTTATAATATCTGTGCAATTTCATTCGGATGCAATGATAAAAGAAGGAGGATGGGCGTCTATGAAGTATGTATGTGAAGTTTGCGGATGGGAATATGATGAAGAACAGGGCTATCCCGAAGGCGGTATCGCTCCCGGTACAAAATGGGAAGATGTTCCTGAAGATTTTGAATGTCCCGATTGCGGCGTAGGCAAGGATCAGTTCGAAACTGCATAATTGATCGGAGCGCCGGAAGATGAAACTGACCGGCTGCCGGATTTGATAACAGAAGATGTAACCTGGCAAAAAGGCCTGGTGCACTGTATATAGTTGTATATATGGTGCGGCAGGCCTTTTTGTGCTGCGGAGAATTCCGCTCAATGGAGGGTTCTGATCGATACAGAAATGTGATATACTTCTTGTAGAATTCCTGAGCAGGCTGTCAGAGCAGATTTCCAGATTGAAAACGGTCACCGTAAAATATCAGTATAGCTGTGAGCGGAATATCGGTGGCTCTGCAGAAAAACAGAAGAGAAGCAGGGGGAAGGGGAAACGATTATGGCAAAGTATTATCTTGGATTTGATGCGGGGACGCAGAGTGTAAAGGTGGCTGTTTACAGGGAGGATATGGTGTGTGTGGCATCATCATCTTCCCTTACTACATTGATATATCCGTATCCGGGCTGGGTCAGCATGGATGTGGATGAATATCTGGCTCTGGCGGTAAAGGGCATGTCGGAATGCGCTGCGCAGATGAGCGGGCAGGGATTGAATCCTGCGGATGTGCAGGCGATTATGGGGGACGGCATCATCTGCGGAATCGCCGGTGTGGATGCGGAGGGCAATGCCATTACGCCCTACATCAATTATCTGGATTCCAGAACACAGGAGGACGAGCTGCTGATCAACAGCTGGGATCTTGACATCTGGGGGCGTGAGACGGGCAATCCGGAGGCAAAATGCATGTTTCCTGCTTTATTTGCCAGATGGTTTCTGAATAACAGCAGGGACTTTCAGGAGCGGGGAGCGAAATTCATTCACAATGCTCCCTATGTGCTGGCCCATCTGGCCGGACTGAAGGCAGATGACATGTTTATCGACTGGGGAACCATGTCAGGCTGGGGACTCGGCTATAAAGTAGAGAAAAAATGCTGGTCCGAAGAACAGCTGGATCTTCTTGGAATCCCGGAAACCATGATGCCGAAAATCGTAAAGCCCTGGGATATTATCGGCCATCTGACAGAAGAGATGGCAGAAAAAACCGGCTTTCCTGCAGGAATCCCCATCTGCGCCGGCGCAGGTGATACCATGCAGTCCATGCTGGGCAGCGGCAATATGGAAGCCGGACAGGCAGTGGATGTGGCGGGAACCTGTTCCATGTTCTGCGTATCTACGAAAGGAATCGTACCTGAACTGAGCAGAAAGGGATCAGGGCTGATCTTCAACAGCGGAACTCTGCCCGATACCTATTTTTACTGGGGATATATCCGCACCGGCGGACTGGCGCTGCGGTGGTATAAGGACAATATCTGCAGACAGGAAAAGGATGGCGGATACTATCAGGTACTGAGCAGTCAGGCATCACAGGTGCCGGCGGGTTCGGGCGGTGTCCTGTTCCTGCCGTATCTTACCGGCGGTACCAATGATATCAGAGAAGCCACCGGATGCTTCCTGAACATGACCCTTGACACCGATCAGGCTGTCCTGTGGCGCGCGGTGCTGGAAGCGATCGGCTACGATTACATGGAGATCACAAAGCTGTACCGCAGTGCAGGCGTGGACATGAGCCGGATTACCATCACGGAGGGCGGCAGCCGGGATGAACTCTGGAACCAGATGAAATCCGATATGCTGGACAGCGAAGTCATTACCCTGAAAAATGCAGGCGGAGCAGTGGTCACCAACTGTCTCTTCGGTGCATATGCCCTGGGCCATATCACTGACATTCGCGCAGCACTGATGGATAATCTGGAAATCAAACGGCTGTATCACACCAGCCGGGAAAATCATGAATTTTACGAAAAACAGTATCAATTCAGAGATAAACTGATCCGTCAGGATATGCGGGAAGTCTTCCGGACGCTGAAAATGATGCAGGAGAGCTGAAAGTTGAAAGCTGTCATTTATTCGGGAAGCAGGTATAATTCAGGGCAAATTTTATAAATATATTTGATGGGAACAGTATTGAATTAAATCCGGTGGAGATTTACAATAGGGAAATAGGTTTCAATCGAAAGGAGATCATTGGTTATATGAAAGCAGATCAGTTAATGGAAGAGGCTTTACAGCTGAAAGATACGATTATTTCAAACAGAAGATATCTGCACAGTCATCCGGAGACGGGTTTTGATTTAAATGAGACAAAGGCTTATGTGAAACAGGAGCTTATTGATATGGGATATGAGCCTGCGGAATGCGGCAGGGCCGGTCTGGTTGCTCTTGCCGGTGGTAAAAAGGAAGGGAAAGTATTTCTGCTCCGGGCCGATATGGATGCACTGCCTGTCAGAGAGGAAGCTGATGTTGATTTCGCATCGGACAACGGAAGAATGCATGCATGCGGACATGACATGCATGCTTCCATGCTGCTGGGAGCGGCAAGACTGCTGAAACAGCATGAGGACGAGATCGAGGGTACCATCAAGCTGATGTTCCAGCCGGCAGAAGAAATCTTTGAAGGTTCACATGATATGATCGAGGACGGGCTGCTGAAAAATCCTGATGTGGATTCCGCCCTGATGATCCATGTTATGGCAGGTATGCCTTTCCCTGCGGGAACGGTGGTCGTATCATCGCCCGGCGTCAGCGCACCGGCAGCAGATATTTTCCAGATAAAAGTCAAAGGAAAAGGCTGCCACGGCTCCATGCCCAATACAGGTATCGATCCGCTGAACGCAGCGGCACACATCCTGATTGCACTGCAGGAGATCAATACCAGAGAGCTGTCTGTTGTGGACCAGGCGGTTCTGACCATCGGCAGCATGAATGCCGGTACCGCACCCAATGTCATTCCCGATGTGGTTACCATGGGCGGCAGTCTCCGTACCTATGATGGCGAAGTGCGTGATTATATTAAAACGCGTCTGGTGGAGATTGCAGAAGGAGTGGCAAAAACCTTCCGTGCAGAGGCAGAGGTCACCTTTACCAGCGGTTGCCCCACTCTGGTCAATGATAAAGAAATGTCACTCAGCTGTGAGAAATATGTCAAAGAACTTCTGGGACCGGGAAAAGCATTCTCCGTTGCAGAGCTGAATGCCATGAGCGGCGGCGGAAGTTCCTCCAAATCGGCAGGTTCCGAGGACTTTGCCTACGTAAGCCAGGAAGTGCCTTCTGTCATGCTTGCACTGGCAGCAGGTCAGCCGGATAAAGGATACTGCTATCCTCAGCATCATCCCATGGTAAAATTTGACGAGGAAGCACTGGCAGCGGGAAGCGCCGTGTACGCTTATACGGCAATGCGCTGGCTGGAAGAGCATAAATAAAAAACATAAACAGAAGAGTATATAATTCGAATAGAAGGAGCATCAGAGTATGCAGGAAATCAAACCCTATGAGCACAGGGTACAGTATTATGAAACGGACCAGATGGGTATTGTCCATCACTCCAATTATATCCGCTGGTTCGAGGAAGCACGGACATTTATCCTGGAGGAAATGGGCTTCGGATACAAAAAAATGGAAGAATGCGGTGTGATCAGCCCTGTGATGGCGGTCAGCGCCGAGTACAAAACCATGACCCATTACGCGGATGTTGTGCTGATCCATGTAAAAGTTGTTTCCTATAACGGAATCAGGCTGCAGCTGGCGTACACCATTGAAGATAGGGAAACACATGAGGTGCGCTGCACAGGAGAAACACGCCACTGCTTCCTCAGCAGGGAAGGACGGCCCCTTTCTCTGAAACGGTCATTTCCGGAAATTCACGGGATATTTGAAGCCATGATGGACGTAGAATAAGCGGATAAAACAGTACCTGTACTGTAGTTTGTGTCAGCGCCGGATGAACGGCCGAACTAAAGACCATAGGGAAAATATCTGTTTTCGTATCGGAAAGAGCATCATCCAGACTCTGGAAAGGAAGTGCCATGTTACAGTACCACAGTCGATGGTTTTGCCTTTACGTATTATTTTGCATATTTTACCGACGATGCAGTCATAAGGCATTTCGCTGTCTCGAAATAAATTTCCGTCACCGGTAGTCTGAAAAGATGTTTTATTTAAACGGGTAATACGATGGAGGACAAAATGTTCTTCAGTCATGCGAAAAAGTATAATATCACCTGTTTTAAGATTTTTCATATCAGCCTTTTCAATAATAACCTGATCTCTGCCATGGCAAAGAAATGGCCACATGCTCATACCAGTCACAGTAAAAGCAGCCTGCCGGTTCTCGGCAAGCTGCTCTGAGATGGCTGAAAAGAGAAGTCTGGAAGAGATCCAGCGTTTTTCTTCATTCATATCATTATTCCCTAAATAATAATGTTCATTGACTTGTGCTTTTAATTCTGCAATGTTTCAATAACTTTTTCCAGAATATCTACGGCTTCCGGCTCAGGTTTGCAGCGCAGGCGGATAACCGGGATTTCCTGCAGAAAATCATCCAGCAGATCCATTGCTTTGCCAGCCAATCCAATATCCCAGGAAGGATACTGGATATGAGGCAGGAGAGAGGTGAAAGCTTCCAATGGCTTTGTAATCTGCTGAGCCTGATTTATATCTCCCCGCTCAAGTACAACAATAGCAGTGATAGGAACACGGCGGTTGATCTGTTCTCCGCTGGTACCAGACCAGGGAAGACCAAAACCGGTCCAGATACCATCCACTTTCTGGCAGGTTGCACGGTCACCATTGATGATCAGAGCATTTCTGGTGTCACGCCACATACGGGCATGTGTTGTCTTTCCAGTACCGGAAGGTGCAGAAATGATGATACCTTTTCCATGGTGTTCCATAAGAACACCATGGAAAGTGAGAGTTTGATGGTTTAATAATACATAAGGAATGATTAAGCCAAGGTATTCAAAGGCAAGATGACCGGCGGTTTGAGTAGAATCCATCACCAGTTGAATTTGATTCCCTGAGGAATTAACCATATACTGCAGGTAAATTTCTCCATTCCTGCTTCTTACAAATGACCAGAGCGTTCCCCCGTCTGCCAATTGAAAAATCTGCCGTTTAAAAAATCCGGAATATTCTTCATGAAGGAGCATGTCGGCATCAGGAACAGCAGAATATGCGTTTCCAATCATTAATTGCATCGGTTTTTCAGTCCGGGCAATCATCCTGTAAGGATCTACTTTCCACGACCAGATATCATTGAAAATTCCTGTGCCAAAATGATCGAATTGACACAGGATATTTCCAAATTGGACAATATCAGTTAATGACATGAATTAACTCCAGCTGGGATCGGGGTTACCAGGAATAACAATGTCACCTTCACCCTTAAACGGATTTCCTGATTCTCCACCAGAGTTGCGAAGAATATTGTCGAGTTCTTGAATCTGTGACTCTGTAGCTTTAACGGGAGTATCTTCTTTCGTAATGCTGCCATCGCCATTTGTATCTGTGCCATAATACATCACATTAATGAGATTCAGAGTACAGCTGCCAGCTGCAATCTGGAATGATACAAAACCTTTATCAGATATATCACAGAATAACTTGGTTGCAGTTCCATGATATCCCCAGCAGGTATTGGCAACAGCATCTTCATTGCGTAACGAAACAAATTTAAGTTCAGGTTTTCATAATTTTGAGTGTTCATAATTAACTCCTCCTTTTATTCAGCAATTGGCTGATAATGGCTGTATCTCTGCAGACATAATCAGGACATCCGCCGAGATCGCCTGTTTCTGCATAGCGGGAAGCATAACAGCAATTACATATTTTAGAATTATTACAAGTCAGACATGTTTCATTAACTGAAGGTAATTTAACAAGGTACGGAAAGTGTTCCCATGCATTTCGAAATCCTTTAGTTAAAGTATTGACTGCAAAATTACCCATCATCTGACATGCGAGCAATTTACCGTCCCAGGAAATAGTGTATGAATTCATTCCGGCATTGCATCCAAACAGTGTTGCAGATGGAGCAGAAGTGGAATCGACAGAACAATCCCTGTACTCGGCGGAAAGGTATTGCTCATTATAAGCATCTCCTACGTATTTTTTGATAATGTTAATTCCACGTCTGAATGCCAGATGCACATTATCTTCCGGTTCCAGGCGACAGCTTTCCACGTCAGCACATGCACCGCGAACAGCTTTAGTAACAATACGGGTCTGGATCAATTTGCAGTTTTCTCCAAATTCATAGTGAATCAGTTTTTCAATGTTGTCAACGTCAGAATAATTGTCCTTAATAATGGTTGTACGGAACTCCATAATGGACGGAAGTGTTTGCAGCATATGCATTCCATCCAGAGCTTTTTGGAAAGCGCTATGGTTTCCACAGACTTTTTTATATGTTTCCGAAGAGGCACCATAGATTGTTACACCGATTTTGTGGGGGGGATACCTGCGCAGTGTTTCCATGATTTTGGGTGTTACCAGTGTTGCATTTGTGTAAAGTGTAATGATAAAACCCTGTTTATAAATTCCTTCCCAGATTTCACAGAAATCCGGACGAAGCAGAGGCTCTCCTCCGGTGATTAATAAACTGACTGTTCCGGACTCCGCAGCCTGTTTTGCCAGATCGATCCATTGTTCAGCAGTAAGTTCATGCGAAATGATTTCTTTGTTTTCACTGTCATCGTGTCGGAAAAGACACATTTTGCAATGAAGATTGCAGCGAACAGTTAGTTCGAAAGTACCGTCTGTTGGAATTCTCCGGGGCATTTTTTTCAGTATAACAGGTGAAGTATTTTTGGTTTCCATCCTATTTTACCACTACCATATCATGTTCCTGAAGTTCTTTCAGGAAGTCCAGTACATGTTCCGCAGCAGTCTCATGACTGATACCATACTTTGTTTCCAGAAGTTGTTCAAGCTCATCAGGTCGGCTTGGCGTCTGCAGCTTTTCCCACAGATCAGCAGCGCTGCCGTTGAGTTCAATATAGCCGTTGAAATTGGCAATATTGGAACCTACTGAAATCAGGACATCCGAATCAGCAATCTTTCTGTGAATAAAATTCTGAGAAGCCTGATAGGTTTTCCGGGACAGGCCTTCTGGCTGCTCCGGTGTCTGCAATTGTTCTTTCACTGAATATCACCTCATTTCAGGACACATAAATAACCATTCTGTAATGTGATTATATGAAAATCACATATATTATTCAAGCCTTTTGCAGCTTTCGTTTCTATGTTAAACAAATCTTAAGCAAATGTCAAATAAAACTTAAATGAATATTCTGGAACTTATATCGGATAAAAGGTGTGCAAAAATGAAATAGCAAGGTTATTGATTAATCTTTACCTTGTAAATTGTTTGTTTCCTAACGGGTGCTTCACTTTATTGAGCTGCAGGGCGAAGCATCGAGAAGCGATATTGAAAATTATCTGGGAATCAGGGAGAGCGGTAAAATTAATATTGCCATTCTTGATTATGTGGCTGAACATATCCATGAGGGGATTACCACGGAGCAGATCGATCAGTGGGTATACGAGCAGACCATGCGTTACGGTGCCGTGCCGGCGCCGCTGAATTATCAGGGATTTCCGAAAAGTGTGTGCACTTCAGTCAATGATCAGGTGTGCCACGGTATTCCTTCGCCTGATGAG
>JALFLM010000175.1 GCA_022774705.1 Lachnospiraceae bacterium
GAGTATAGTAAGATTATGGATATGCTGGAAAAGGGAGAAGAAATCGAAGAATCGGTTCGAACAATCCGATCGGCAGCAGTTGAAGAACTGAGCAGATATATTGCCGACCTTAAAAGAGATGTCCGGGATCTGGAATGGGACATGAAGACTCCTGAAGAGCAGGAGAGAATCCGAAAGTCCAATAAAGAATTTATAGAAAAACACAGAAAGATAGGTGATTATACGTGAAAAACGGTGAAGGTTATCGCGATCCAACTGCTGGAGCAGCTATCCATAGGGCATTTAAGTCCGAAAAACAGAAACTAATGCAGATCAGCAGCATGCGCAGAGCTGGGCAGAAAGAATGTCTTACGTACAGTGCTGGCTGCATGAAAGTCGTTAACGGCGATAAGAAAATCTGTCCGCTAAAGGGTGACCTGAGGATGTGTTACGGCATTAATGCCAGCACAGAAGAAATAGAAACAGCGTACCAGAAGATGTTCCCGGGAAAACAAGGTGATGTTAAATGACTGATAAAAACAATGATCGCGGAACTGTCTCCGAGTCAGTATCTTCGCCGGATTATCAGATGCAGCTGAAAAAGCTTGACGGTTTTTTCTGGCCAAGCCGCGGGTATTGGGAGACCCTGCAGGAAAAGTACATAATCGCCTGTAAGTATATCCGTAGACTTGAGACAGAGAATGCAAGATCCGGCAATAAATGGTACCAGAGAGATGCGGCGGAGTATGCGAAGCTGTACCACGCCGCCTGCAGGAGGGCATCGGAGGCGGAGGCAAAAGCATCCGGTCTTGAGATCGAGAATGGGATCCTGAAGAAAGCTCTGGAAGAACTGCAGCGTGTCCTAAAGCCGGAACATGCGGCGCAGCTTCGGCTAGCCAACGGCCGATTCGGCAGCACGGATCAGATGTCGAAGCCGGAGAAGTGCAAGACTGCTTACCAGATGCGGGAAGCGGGATTTGATGACCAGCAGATCGCGTCAGATCTGGGCATTGCCTATGACAGCGTACGGAAGTATATCAGGGTATACGAAAAGACACTTGAAGAGGACACCGTCTGGGTACATCAGGCGGAAAACCCATGTACATACAAAGCTGTGCGCCGAAGTGATGTTGTAAACGGCGCTTGGAAGCAGGATAACTCATGGGTAATAGTTAATACGGATTAAAAATAAAAACCACTTTCAGCCGGTGCGCACCGGGGAAAATCCGGTGTCAGAACCGGCCTTCATACCGGAAGCCACCGGTGGGAGAGTGGAGAGACCCAGGAAGCGAACAGGGCTTCCTGAAGCTGGAAAATAGATATTAGACTAAAAATATAATTTGAAATTTGGAGGTAAATACAATGAGAGTGACAATGATTAAGTGCGATATCTGTAAGAAAGAAATCGAGGGCAACCCGTTTAAGTTTTCCGTCGAACAGGAGGACAGGACTAGAGAGGGGCAGCTGGCAGACATCCGAGGCGAGATCTACGATGAATCCGTCGAATTATACAAATACGATTACTGCCCGTCCTGTGTCAGACGCATGATGCGCCGTCTGATGGGCAAGCCGGCTATCATACACCCGGGCTTTGATCAGGCGGTGAACGAGATGATCCAGGGATCCAAAAAGGAGGAGATGACCGAAGAGACGGTTGATGATGTTCCGGAACAGCAGGAGCAGGATCAGGGCAGCGGAAAAACTGTCCTGCAGTACTTTGACGAGGCAAAAGTGGCAAGGGATGAAGATCGAAAAGAGACCTTTACTGAAAAGCTGGAACGGGAAGAAGCAGAAAAGCAGGGGTCTTTCGCAAAAAAAAACAAGCCGGGCATAGCGAAAAGTATTGACGCCGGAAAGTTCCGTACACTCTGCGAAGCCGGCTGGAAGCTGAAAGATCTGTCCATAGAGTTCGGCGTATCCGAACAGACCATAAGTGCATGGAAGAAGAAATTTCTGTAGGAGGTGATATCGTGGGACTTAGCAGAGCCGAACGGCGAAGAGAGCAGAAGGCAGCCACTTCTGCAGAACCGACTTACCGCCTGACGAAGACACAGCTGGAAGCCGTAAAGAACCAGGCGGTGAAAGAAGCCATGGACAGAATGCGGGAGCTGCAGAAAGAAGACCACAGAAGACGCCGTGAAGAAGCGGAGGCCATAGGCCGGCAGCTGCTGAAGGATGCAAACGTGGAGGCTTTTACCCAGGTACTCTGCATCAGCATCATGGTGCTGGCGGAAAAGTATAATCTGCCGGGCGATCATCTGGCGGATTTTGCAGAATTTGCCTGTGAGATCTATAATGACGATAACCGGACGCTGCAGGATATGGCTGCCTATATCAAAGACACATATGACATTAGTATTGAAGTCAGAGAGGAGGATGATGACATATCAATGCAGATAAGTTAAACCTAGAAAAACAGGGAGGATGTTCCGATGACCACCAAAGATTATCTGTCGCAGATCAGGATCTTGTCGGCAAAGATTGATCACCTGAAGATGGAGCGTGACCAGCTCCGCAGCGCGATGTACTCTATTCGGAGTCCATCTGACGGAGAAAAAGTGCAGTCCAGTCAGGATCCGGATAAGCTGGGCGTGATTATGGGACGGCTGGATGACATGGAAATCAATCTGGCAAACCATATCTGCGAGTTATTCGACATTAGGATCCGGATTATTAACCAGATCCATGAGCTGAATAATATCAGCCATGTGCAGATATTGTACAAAAGGCACGTGGAGCTTAAGAGCTGGAGGAAGATATCAGAAGAATTGAATTTTTCGATAAGGAACGTCCATTATCTTCACGGGCATGCCCTGCAGGCGTTCTCCGAAAAGTTCTCGGATGAGTATTCAGATAAACTTTTCACTTGTTTTCACTAGCTTTTCACTATTGGCCTGTAGTAGACTGTAAAAGCCTTCATGCGGGAGTGGCTGTATCCTGTTTGTGGGCTTTTATATTGTTTATTATCGGGCAGCGCGCACAGCACCAGCGGTTAAAACTACGGGTTTTCATTACCGTGCCTCCTTTCGACGGCGCCAGTCGGGTGTCGTTTATGGTGCTGGCGGGACTGCTTTTTATTTTACAAGGAAGGTGGTCTGAGTGACAGCAAAACAGAAACGGTTTGTAGAAGAATACCTGATCGACCTGAATGCCACTCAGGCTGCCATAAGAGCAGGGTATTCTCCGGAAACTGCAGGCAGCATCGGGAATGAAAACCTGAAAAAACCTGAAATCCGCGCACGTATAGACAAGGCCATGGCCGAACGTTCCAAGCGCACCGGCATCAATCAGGATCGAGTGCTTCAGGAGCTGGCCAAGCTGGCCTTCGTAAATCCTGCAGATGTAATTGATTTTGAAGAGGCAACCGTCAGATACGATGCATCCGAGGAAGACCTTGCCTGCATCCAGTCTGTGAAGGTAAAAACCATGTCCGGGGACAAAGGGGATATGACGGAGCGGGAAGTAAGGATGTATGATAAAAAAGCTGCTCTGGAGCTTCTTGGCAAGCATCTCGGTATGTTCAAGGATAAAGTGGAGATCTCCGGAACTCTGGAGACAGAAAAGACCAAACTGGATGATCTAATCCAGCAGATGCGTGGCGGTGATAGCTGATGAGCAATGAACGCCTGCTTCTCTCCGAGAAGTACAAGGCATTCCTCCGCTGTGACGCTCCGGTTGAATTTCTGGAAGGCACCACAGCAGCTGGTAAAACAACGGTTGGTCTCTTCAAGTTTATGCTGAAGGTGGCCGACAGTCCCAAGAAGTTGCATATCCTGGCAGCTAAAGACACCGGCACTGCAGAGAAGAACATCATCAACAAGGATTTGGGAATCCTGGATGATTTCGGGGTACTGGTCGAATACAACGGCAACGGCACCAAAGAAGACAAGATCCCGCATCTGCTGTTTCATACGTCAAAGGGCGAAAAAACTATATATGTTCTCGGATACGGTGATAAAAAGAAATGGCAGAAAGCCCTCGGCGGTCAGTATGGCTGTCTGTATATTGATGAGATCAATACAGCCGACATTGATTTCGTCCGGGAATCTGCTATGAGATGCGATTATCTGATGGCCACACTTAATCCGGATGACCCGAACCTGCCGGTCTATAAGGAATATATCAACTGTTCCCGACCACTGCCAGAGTGGGAACACGAGACACCAAAAGAAATATTAGAAGAACTGAAAGAAGAACCGAAACCCGGCTGGGTCCATTGGTTCTTTTCTTTTGTCCATAATCTGGGATTATCCAAAGAGAAGTTGGCGCAGATCCTGCAGAACACGCCCAAAGGTACCAAAATCTTTAAAAACAAGATTCTTGGGCTCCGTGGTAAAGCAACCGGTCTGATCTTCCCGAACTTCGACCGGAAGAAACATGTGGTTACTGCAGCTTGGGTCAAGTCCCAGATGAATTCCGGGAAGATCAAGTTCCGGAAATTTACAGCTGGTCTGGACACATCCTATTCTTCCAAGTCTCCGGATACCATTGCCATGATCTTTCAGGGCATCACTGAGGATCGGAAACTGCTCACACTGGCCGAAAAGGTATATAGCAATGCGGATTTGGATACTCCTCTGGCTCCCAGCGATACCGCTGAGAAATTTGTTGCATTTCTGGAGCAGTGCCGTAAAGACTGGGGATTTGCCAAAGATGTTTACATAGACTGTGCTGATCAGGCCACGATTACGGAGCTGAGGAAGTATAAGCGTCGGTTCGGATGCCTTTATAACTTCTGGGATTCGTATAAAGCTCTGGAGATCCTGGACCGTATCAAGCTGCAGCAGGGCTGGATCCAGCAGGGGTGTTACCTAGTAGTGGACACTTGTGCCGAACATCTGCACGAACTGGATACTTACAGCTGGGACGATGATAAAGATAAACCGGAAGACCGGAATGATCATACGATCAATGCAAACCAGTATGCATGGATTCCTTACCGGAACCTGATCGGATTTGAGGAGGAGTAAATGAAACTCATGAAAGAAGTAAAAAAGAAAATCAGGACCTGGCTGAATATCCAAGAATACAGCGCCAGCAGTATTGATATCCAGCAGTATGAGGATTTTGAACTGGCGGCAATCAAGAACCGGTTCTGGTTCAGAGGTGACGCCAATGAGCTGATGCAGTTGTATGAGCAGAGCCAGCAGCCGGCAGACAAGTATAAATTCTGGGCCTGTCAATCTTCTCCTGGAAGGGGACTGCGGAAGATCCACACTGGATTGCCTTCCATGATGGTACGTGTACTGACTTCAATCGTTATGGCAGATATGAATGATTTTGAATTTGCAAGTCCTGCACAGGAATCACTCTGGAAAAAGATAGAAGAAGAGAATAAATTCCGAAAAATGCTGAAACGATCCATTCAGGAAGCTCTGTACATCGGTGACGGAGCATGGAAGGTCTCCATTGACACGGAAGTTTCCCAGTATCCCCTGATCAAATGGGTACCCAGTGACCGGGTAGAATTTGATTATGACAGAGGTCGGTTGAAGGAAGTGACCTTTAAAAAACCAAAGACCATTAAAAACCGGAATTATATCCTGTATGAGCACTATAGATATGGCAGCATTACATATGAGCTGTGTGAAGCCAGTACCGGAAAAGTGGTTGATTACAGGACGCTGCTTCCGGAGATTGGGAATGGATGGACTTTTGATCAGTCAGTCATATTGGCGGTTCCTTTCAAAATCTTCGATTCCACTAAATTCAAAAAGCGTGGTGCATCGATCTACTCCGGGAAGCTGGATGATTTCGATGCTCTGGATGAAGTATGGAGTTTATGGATGCATGCAGTGCGGCAGGGTCGTTCCAGAGAGTATATCCCCGAAAATAAGATTCCGCGGGATCCCAGTACAGGTTTGGTTCTTAATCCGAATCCATTCGACAATCAATACATCCAGAGCGATACAGATATGTCGGAGAAGGGAGAAAACAAGATTGAAGTGGTTCAGCCGGAAATCCGGTCTGATGCATTTTGCCAGGCATACATGACCGCATTGGACCAGTGTCTTCAGGGGATTATTTCTCCCAGTACACTGGGAATTGATGTTAAAAAGCTGGACAATGCAGATGCGCAGCGGGAAAAGGAAAAAGCCACCCTGTATACCCGCAACGCCATCATAGAGGCCCTGCAGGAGACCCTGCCGGAGCTGATCACAGAAGTGCTCCATGCAAACAGTGTACTGCATAAGCAGCCACTGGAAGAAGTAAAAGTGGACATTCCCTTCGGGGAATATGCAAATCCGTCTTTCGAATCTCAGGTGGAAACTGTTGGAAAAGGAAAGACACAGGGCATCATGTCCGTGGAAGCCTGCGTGGAAGAACTTTATGGAGACAGCAAGGATGATAAATGGAAAGCTGAGGAAGTTGCCCGGCTGAAGAAAGAACAGGGCATCGAAACCATGGAAGAACCGGCGTTGAATCTGGAAGGAGTGAGTATCGTTGGAAGTGAAGGTGGGACAGAGGCTGTATCAGATGTCAAAGGAGGAAACAAAAAGACTCCTGAAAATCGCATCTGATCAGGTTCCTTTTGGCATTTATGCCATTGAAAAAGCAGATTATACGGAGCTCCGGAATGATAAATGCCGGAGTATTACACAGCTGAAGAATCTGACCAGACAGTTCAAATCCCAGGGATTCAAGGTATACGCAAATGGCAGATGATTATGATATCGGAGAGGCTTTTAAAAAAATTGAGGACGAGCTGATTGCCAGCATGATCCGAAATCTGAAACGCCACCGGGCAGAAGAAGAGAAACTGGGATATAACTGGTCTATGTGGCAGGTCGAACAGCTAAAGTCTCTGGAAAAGTACAAAAAAGAGAATCAGGCGAAGTATCACGGAAAGTTTAAGAATATCAACCAGCGGATCCGCAACATCCTTACAATTGCTCGCTCGGAAGGAAACATGTCACAGGAAATCACAATCCTGAATGCCATTAAAAACGGATTTCCGGCAAAAAGGGTCTCAAAGGGCGCTGCAGCGAAGTTTTTTAGGTTGAATGATCAGAAACTCGAAGCCCTGATCAAGGCCACTACAGACGACATGGAGCGCGCTGAGATAGCTGTTTTACGCCGCGTCGAGGATCAGTACCGGCAGGTCATTTATAATGCCCAGGTATACGCCAATACCGGAGCCGGCACCTATGAGAAAGCTGTGGATATGGCTACCAGAGATTTCCTGAGAAGGGGCATTGATTGCATAGAATACAGCAACGGCAGCCGGCACACCATATCTGATTACGCAGATATGGCCATCCGGACAGCCAGCAAACGGGCTTACCTGCAGGGCGAGGGTCAGAAGCGTCAGGAATGGGGAGTATGCACGGTAATCGTTAATAAGCGCGGTAATCCCTGTCCGAAATGTCTTCCTCACTGTGGGAAAGTCTACATTGATGATGTCTGGTCCGGGGGGCCGAAAGACGGGAAATCCCCGGTAACCGGTATCACATACCCACTGATCAGCACGGCCATTGAAGGCGGCCTGTATCATCCCCGTTGTAAAGACAGCCATACCACTTATTTTGAAGGTATCAGCACCCCACCTTCCGGAAGTAAATATACCAGAGATGAGCTGGACCAGCTGGCCGATCGGTACGCGGCTGAACAGAAGCAGCAGTACGCCAGACGGCAGGAAGAAAAATATGGCCGGATGGCAAAATATTCCCTGGATCCGGATAACCAGAAGAAGTATAACGCAAGAGCTGCAGAGTGGTCTGAATTGACTGGCAAAAAGGCAGATAAAAAAACCAGTTACAAAGAAATCTGTTTCCGCAGAAAGTAACAGCATGCAGGATGAAATAAACGAAATGCGTGCTGAAAAGAAACAGATTCAAAAAACGTTAAAAGATCTTGAAAAGCAAAGAAAAGAACTTGAGCTCAAGGTGCTGAGACAATACCAGAAAGCATAGCGGATGTTATTACTGAAGCTATGAAGCGATCTGGAGCAAAGAAATGATTTACAGTTTCGATGTCGAAACGGAAAGGAAATAGAAGATGAAAAAGTATATTGGATGTAAATTGCTGGAAGCAAAACCAATGACAAGAGGCGATTACAATACTTTCAGAGGATGGACAATTCCGGAAAATGAAAATCCGGAAGACGAAGGTTATCTGGTTGAATATCCGGATGGATATATCAGCTGGTCTCCGAAGCAGATCTTTGAGAAAGCATATCTGCAGGTAGATGACAATAAGGATTTGCCCTCTGGTGTGAGCATCGGTCCTGATATGGTGGATGATTTTATTGCCTATTATGAAACGCATACCATGGGAGATAGCACTACAGTCGTACGCTGCGTTCTGAGAAATGGTTTTGTGATCGTAGAGTCTTCTTCCTGCGTGGATCCGGCCAATTATTCCGAAAAGATGGGAGAAGAAATCTGCTTGAATAAGATCAAGGACAAGATTTGGGAGCTGCTGGGTTTCTTACTGCAGACAGCATGGCATGGAATCCTGTAGGAGGCGATCCGGATATCTCCCCGCAGCAGGGTCACGCTGCACAGTCGTAATTAATATCAACACGCAACGTGCATCTTTGCGCGTTATTTTTATGCCCAAACACGATAAGGCAATAAAAAAGGTGCGTGGCCGGTGACACCGATGAAAATGGAATTAACAGGGTGACACCCTTAAAACGGAGGTAATGTATATGTATCACAACTTTTTTCGCAGCATGTTCAGATTTTCCCCGGAAGGCGCAGGCGGAGCGGGAGGCACTGGAACTTCTGGCGCAAGCGGTCAGTCAGGCAATGGAGGTGCTGGCGGAAGCTCTTCTGGAACTTCTGGAACCGGTTCAGGCGGAAATGGAAGAAGCGGATCGGGCACGTCCGGCTCCAATAATCAGCCGTCTATTGATTATGACCGGATCCAGCAGATGCTGGATGGCACTCTGCAGGCGAAAGAAAAAACCGCCCTGAAGAAATATTTTGAACAACAGGGTCTGACTCAGCAGCAGGCTCAGCAGGCAATCGACGATTTCAAAGCCCATCAGGCAGCGAATGCACCGGACGTATCTTCTCTGCAGACTCAGCTTGCTCAGGCTAAGGCAGTAGCTCAGAGAGCGGCTGTAGAAAATGCAGCGACAATGCAGGCTATTCAGCTGGGCGTTGATACGAAAAATATCCCGTACGTACTGAAACTGGCCGATCTCAGCCAGGTAACAGGACAGGACGGGAAAATCAATGAAGAAACTTTAAAAGCAGCAATTAACAAGGTTCTGGAAGACGTACCGGCGTTGAAAAAGCAGGAGAATGCTTCGACCGGCTTTGTTCAGGTTGGGGCATCCGGCAGTAGTTCTCAGGCAGGTGCATCCGGATCGGCGCAGACACAGCCGCGTTCTGTTCCGACGAAACGCTGGAACCGTTTTAACTAGAAAGGATGATAAATTATGGCTCTTAATTATGCTGAAGTATGGCAGGCGGAATTACTGGAGATTCTGATGCAGGGCGCCCTGACTTCTCCCTTTATTACCCAGAACGTCCGTTGGCTGGATGCAAGAACTTTCCATTTTACCAGAATGTCCACTTCCGGATATAAAAACCATTCTCGCGAGGGTGGCTGGAATCGTGGATCTTACGCACAAACGGATGTACCGTTTACCGTAACCCATGACCGTGATGTGGAATTCCTGGTTGACAAGGCCGATGTGGATGAAACCAATGCAACGGCGTCGATCCAGAACATTTCCCGCGTATTCGAACAGACTCAGGCAGTCCCGGAAACGGATGCTCTGTTTTTCTCTAAAGTAGCTCGGGCAGCTCAGGCGACAGCAGGATATCACTCCTCTACAAAAACATCGGAGTATACAAAAGAAACTGTATTCGGCAAACTGAAAACGATTCTGGCAGCAGGTAAGCTGCGCAGATATAAGGCAAACGGCACTCTGGTTATGTATGTTTCCAGCCCGATCATGGATGCGCTGGAACAGTCTACAGAGTTTACCCGTAAAATCGAAATGACCCAGATCGCAGAAGGCGGCATGGGTATTGAAACCAGAGTCACCGATATTGACGGCGTCCCGATCATGGAAGTCATCGACGATGAACGCTTCTATGATGCATTTGACTGGTCACCAAATGATGGTGGTTTTGCACCTTTGAAAAAGGTTGCTGCAGGCTCCGGCGTGGAAGCAGTAACTGGTGCACATAAGATTAATGTTCTGGTAGCCTGCGGCCAGACCTGCAAGACGGTTCCGAAGATCGCATCAATTTATTATTTCGCACCCGGTGCTCACACCGAAGGCGACGGTTATCTGTATCAGAACCGTTCTCTGTCTGATACTTTCGTATTCCCGAACGGCAGAGATGGCAAAATTGATTCTGTTTATGTTGATGTGGATACCACAGAATACACAGGAGCCTGATGACACATGTATGAACCCTACGCAACACCGGACTGGTACCATGATACATACTGTGGCAGCACAGTCCCGGATGATAAATTGTCCGGTGCTCTTCGGCAGGCTTCCCGCCACATCGATTCCCTGACCTACAACCGCATTGTAGATAAGGGATTTTCCAACCTGACTCCGTTCCAGCAGGAAACCATCCGGGAAGTGGTCTGCAGACAGGCGGATTTCGAGCATGAAAACGCAGACCTGATTGAAACCGTACTCTCCGGGTACAGCCTGAACGGGGCTTCTGTCCAGTTCGGCGCATCTTGGAATGTGTATGCAGATAAGGGTGTGGCCATGCGAAAAGATGTGTACAGCCTGCTGTCCCAGACGGGGCTATGCTGCAGATTGTTGAGGTGATCATGTGAAATATCCAAGTCTGGTCCCGGAGCGGCTCTGCAGGACGGATATCTATGTCCGGATAGAAAGCGAGGAGCTGACCGAAGATGGAGGACCTGTAATCCTGCTGGATGCAGATCTGAAATGCAATTATCAGGATACTGCCAAACGGGTATTGACTGCAGAACAGAAGATTGTTCAGATATCCGGTACGGCCATGTTCACGGGGGATATTGCCCCGAACGTGCCGGCTATTACCGGAGGAGAGGTCACTGTCTTCGGTGTGACCCGCAGGATCCTGCAGGGGATGAAAGCCAGAAATCCTGATGGGACCGTAAATTATACGAGATTGGATCTGATATAGAGTGAATGTAAATTCAACAATCAAATTAAATTTTGGCCGGATCCGTGAGCTGACACAGGCGGCAGTCACGTCGCTGGAGCAGACAGGGGAATATCTGCACGAGGAAGTGCAGCAGGCGCAGGTTATGCCGTTCGATACTGGCAATCTGCAGAATGAAAGCACGTTTGTAGACACTTCCGAGAGTAAATCCGGGAAGGTGACTCTGGTAAGCTCCACACCCTACGCCAGAAGGTTGTATTATCATCCGGAATACAACTTCCGGAAAGATGAAAACCCCAATGCCGGCGGCGAGTGGTACAAAGACTGGCTTCCCGGAGGCAGTAAAGAAAATGATTGCAAGGATGCCTTCAAGCGTTTCTACAAGCGCAATTCGGGGGTGTGATCATGCTGCTTCTGGCAGATGTAAAAGATTGGCTGAAAACAATATACCCCGCAGCGGAACATTTCTACTGTGGGAAGCTGGATAATAAAAAAGAAAAATCCATCGGGGTCTACCAGAGACGCCCTTCGGGGGCGTACAGGATTCCGATCGGAGGAATAAGGAACAAGAGTTATGAGGAAAAGGAGGTTTCCATTCTGCTTCACTGGACAAAGTATTCCGGTGAGACGGAGGAAGCAGCCTTTTATCTTTTTGAACAGATCCGTGATATAGACTGTACAACAGTGACCGAATATCATCTGATGGATGAGAATAGCGCAACACTTGTCGATGAGAACCATACTCAACTGACAGATCGTTCAGTAGAATCTGGCTTAATTATGGGAAAAAGTCGTGTATTGTTTATCATCCTCGAAACTCCGGAGCCCATTGATGTGGGAACCGATGACAACGGTGTGTATGAACGTGTGATCTGGATCAAAATTTATTACAGCAAAATGGAGGATTAATGTATGGCAGGAACTACATCCGGAGTATATCCGGTATATGAGAATCAGTTTCATGTAGGCGAAACCAAAGAAAACAAATCCTTTCCGAAAGATCTGGAGTCCTTCAGCGTTTCGTTCTCCAACGAAGTGCAGAAATGGTCTCCGTTTGATATGGGAGGATACTATAACCATCTGGTAACCGGTAAAGACCTGACAATTTCCATTAAAGGAAAACGCTGTGTTGGTGATCCCGGCAACGATTTTATTGCAGGAAAGACCTGGGAGACTGGACAGAAGGCAAATGGATACTTTGACTGGACGTTTCCGGATGGCACGACCGTTTCCTGGGATAGTGCGGTATATGATGTAAAAAACAATGGCAGCGGTGATTCTATCAGTGTAGCCCCTCTGGAAGTGGATATCATTCCGAATGGAAAACCGACTGTAACAAAAGCATCTTGATGGAGGTAGAATATGAGAGTTGATCTTACAAGTAAGTTAAAAGACAATGAGGATCCCATTGTCATCGTGGGTGATATGGAAGTCACTTTGAAGTCCGATGCTTCGACTGTGCTGCAGCTGATGGGTGTCATGAGAGACGATGAAAACAATGAGAATAACATTGAAAAAATGAAGAAAGCTCAGGAAATCCTCTTCTCGGAGGAAGACAGCCAGAAGATTTCAAAAATGCCGTTCTATAACTGGCTTCCCTTCATGGGGCATGTGGTTAATCTGGCGGCAAATGGAGAATTGAAAGACGAGGAAGAAGAAACGGGGGAGTCTCCGATCCCTGCTACGACCTTGCCGACGACTGGGATCTGATCGTAGCTAGCATCCGGACTCAGTATGGGTTAAGTTTGTACAGTCAGGAATTTAATAATATGAAATGGAAAGAATTCCGCTCTTTACTGATTGGCCTGAGTTCGGATACTCCTTTAGGGAGAGTGGTTCAGATCCGGGCAGAAACCAATCCGGATATCATAAAAGAATTTACCCCTGGACAGCGGAAAATTCACGAAGACTGGCAGAAACGGACAGTAAAAGAATTCAATCCGATGGAAATGGAACGATTCCTGACTCAGATGCTGAGTTTCTTTACGGCGACAGGTGATGTCATTGAAAAAGGTTAAATGCAGCAAATGCGGCCAGACACTGATGCTGGCCGCATTTGCTTTGGTGGAGATTAAATGCCCCCGATGTGGAAAGGTAAATAAAATTGACATAAAAGAAGAGAAGCAAAGGCAAGAGCCAATAGCCTCCACCTCTGAGTAGGAGGGCGCGCCTACTTTGCTGCTAAATGCAGAGAGGTAGGCGAGGATATTGGCAGATAGCGTCGGCCAGATCGGGCTCGACCTGGTCCTGAACCAGAAAAAGTTTGAAAACCAGCTGAACGGAATCCAGAAGACGGCCAAAAAAGCAGGGGCCGTTATCGCTGCGGCTTTTACCATAAAAGCGATTACAAATTTTGGAAAAGACTGTCTGGAGCTGGGTTCTGACCTCCAGGAAGTTCAAAATGTTGTTGATGTCACGTTCCCGCGGATGTCTGCAGCAGTAGATGAGTTTGCGAAGTCTGCGGCTGCCAGCTTCGGACTGTCTGAAACCATGGCCAAGCAGTACGCCGGCACCTTTGGATCCATGGCAGAAGCGTTTGGCTTTACCGAAAAGCAGGCCTATGACATGGGTACAACACTGACCGGTCTGGCCGGTGATGTGGCGTCTTTTTACAATATAACCCAGGACGAAGCTTATACAAAATTAAAATCAGTCTTTACAGGTGAGACAGAGTCCCTGAAAGAACTGGGCGTAGTTATGACCCAGACGGCTCTGGACCAGTATGCGCTGGCAAATGGGTTCGGGAAAACCACACAGCAGATGTCAGAAGCGGAAAAAGTTTCTCTGCGATACGCCTTTGTACAGAAACAGCTGACCAATGCATCCGGAGACTTTGCACGAACATCAGATTCATGGGCAAATCAGGTCCGTATCCTGAATCTGCAGTTTGATTCCCTGAAAGCCACGATCGGCCAGGGATTGATCAACCTGTTCACCCCAATTATAAAGGTTGTAAATCAGGTTATCAGTCGTATATCATCCCTTGCCAATGCCTTCAAGTCATTTACGGAGTTGATTACTGGCAAGAAGGCATCCGGAGGAAGCACAGCTTCAGCTGCAAGCGAGATAGCAGCAATCGGTAATGCCGGATCCAGTGCAGCTGGTGGAATTTCCGATGCCACGAAAGCCACGGATGCTCTTGGTAAATCCACCAGCAAGGCTGGTGATGCCGCTGAAAAAGCAGCTAAACAGGCTCTCGGTCTAATGGGGTTTGACGCCATCAATAAACTTTCTGAAAATTCAGATTCCGGATCCGGAAACAGCGGTTCAGGTGGATCCAGCGGATCTGGAGGAAGCGGTCTTGCCGGAGATACGTTTGATTACGGCAGCCTTGCCGAAGGCGATACTGCTCTGGATGAAGTAAACAGCAAATTCCAGGCAATCATCGACCGATTTAAGGAATTACAAGGTTTGTTCACGGATGGTTTCAACTTGGGTATGGGAGATACTTCTGTATTTCAAAGTATCCAGGACAGTCTGGATTCTATCAGAGCAAGTTTTGAAGAGATTTTTACCAATCCAGAACTGATCAACGCAGCCAACAAATGGCTGGACAGCCTTGCTTATAATCTGGGCGTCACAGCCGGCTCTATGGTAAGTGTCGGTGCTACCATTGCTGACAATCTTCTTGGAGGACTGGCGCAGTATCTGGAAGAAAACACTGATCGGATTACCCAGTATCTGATCAATATGTTTGATATCGGTACAGAAATCAATGATCTGGTTGGAGATTTCAATGTAGCATTCGCCGATATTTTCTCTGTATTCCGGTCAGATGATGCAAAAACCATCACATCGGACATCATTAAAATATTCAGTGATGGTTTTATGGGTGTCACAGAACTGGCAGGAAAGCTTGGCCGCGATTTAATTGAATTCATCACAAAACCAATCACAGACAATAAAGATTCAATCAAAACCGCTCTGGAGAATACGCTTGCCCCTCTGGCAGATATATTCGATTCTTTGGCAGAAACGTGGCAATATACGTGGGATACAATTCAGAAGGTTTATGATGAGCACATCAAGCCGTTATTCGACAATATTACAGATGGTGTCTCTGAAATAGTAGGCAATCTGGTTGATGGATACAACACTTATATCGCCCCTGTATTGCAGAAACTCGCCGATAAATTCAAGGAAGTTGTTGAAACCCACGTAAAACCCATGCTTGATAAACTGGGGGATGCACTGGGAAGTGTCTTTGATCTGCTGAATACGCTCTGGACAACAATCCTGCAGCCATTTTTCTCGTGGATATCAGAACATATAATGCCTATTCTTGCTCCCATTGTAGAAATAATTGGGAATATCCTTCTAAATGCACTTTCCGGTCTGTGTGACTGGATGGGTAATGTATTTGAGGTTATTAAAAACGTATCTGACGCTATCAGCGCAGCTATCGAATGGGTAGGAAGCTTTATTGATAAAATCAAAGAACTTCCAGCTGACGTAAAAATGACGATCACAGCCGCAAAGGATGCTCTGTGGGATAAAATCAAAGAGGAATGGGATAAATTCAAGGATTCCGAAGCTGTAAAAACTGCAAAGGCAGCTGTAACCAGCGCCTACAAATCTGCAAAAGATGCATGGGATAAATTTAAGAGTTCGGAAGCGGTAAAGACACTGAAAAAGGCATTTGGCAGTGGATACGAAACTGCCATGAAAGCATTCAAGGCAATCAAGAACGGTACTGCTGTGAAAACCCTGAAGAAATCCTTCGCCAGAGGCTACGAAAGCGCTATGAATGCCTTCAAGGCAATCAAGAACGGTACCGCAGTAAAAACACTGAAGAAATCCTTCGCCAGAGGATATGAAAGCGCTATGAATGCCTTCAAGGCAATTAAAAACAGTACCGCAGTAAAAACACTGAAAGCATCCGGAACAAATTTGCTTGAAAAAGCAAAAAAGAGCTGGGATTCTATTAAGAATAAAAGTGTTAAATTAAGCATGGATATTGCGGCTAAAGTAAGCGACATCAAGAACTGGATTAATACAAGCGTAATTGATAACATTAATAGACAGATCCATAAAATACCGTTTATGGGCAGTATAAGCATCCCACGCCTGGCCCAGGGCGGTTTTGTTAAGGCAAATACCCCCAGGTTGGCCGTGATTGGTGATAATACGCAGTACGGGGAAATTGTCGCTCCAGAGAATAAACTGGCTGCAATGGCCCGTCAGGCTGCAGAACAGGCTCAGAATGGAGATATGCAGCAGGTAATTGCCTTACTGCAGCAGATTATTCAGATCCTTCTGGATTTGGACCTGGACGTGTATATGGATGGCAACAAGGTAACCAGGATAATTGTCCAAAAGATAAACGAAAAGACGCAAAATACGGGTAAATGCCCGATTAAAATTTAGGAGGTCGCGCATGGCTTTTTTAACTGCCGGTGGCGTGGAAATGCCATGCCCCGTATCTCTTTCCATAAACGACGAAATAATCTGGAGCGAAAATACCGGCCGATCCAGCACCGGCACAATGGTCGGGGACGTCGTAACGGAAAAACAGGATGTAGAGATTACCTGGGGCATCCTGACGGCAGCAGAAGCTGCCAAAATTAAAAAATATATGGTAGCCGGATTTTTTACTGTTGTATTCCCTACTCTGGGAATTTCCTTTACCGGATACCGCGGTACTTTAAGCAAAGAACTTCTGGGGACATTAACGGACGGTGTAACGTACTATAAAAGTGCCAGCGTGAAGCTGGTAGAGCAGTAGGAGGGCAGCATGTACACCAGTGTAAGTGATAACTATAAAACCACGATAAACGGCTACAGCCGCCGTTTTACCGCCCGATTAAAGCGAGATGGAGATATACTTGCTGCAGAGATAAAATCCTATTCGCTTGGAAAATACTCCAGCACCGGGGAGGACTACTGTATAGGCTGTGCATTCTCCAGCAGCGCAACCATATCCTGTATCACGGACGTCCCCCTGAAGGATCGGGAGGTTGTTCTGGAAACGGGTCTGTACATTGGAAACGAAGTGGAGTACGTCCCTGATGGGGTGTATACCATCGTATCTGCAAAGAAAAAAGACATGGTAACGGAGCTGACCGGATATGACCGGATGTATACTGCCGGCCAGAATGCTTTCCAGACACCGGAACTGCCGTGCCTGTTATCTGCAGCAGCCGCTTCTGTAGCGGAGCAGCTGGGCTGTGGATTTGACAGTGCCTGTATGTCAGGCGTGGAAGATCTTACTCTGGAAACCATGCCTGCAGGAACGCTCTCAGATATTTCCGGGTATTTGGCCGGCCTCCTTGGCCGAAATGCTTACATAGACCGGGCCGGGCAGCTTACTTTTAAGGGATATACGGATTCCGGATATGAATTTGACGGAAATCGGATTTCCGACATGAACGCGGATTCCTCCGCCAGAAAGATTAACTGGCTGGAATGCACTGCGGAAGGGGCTGATGTACTGCAGTCCGGTACCGGAAGCGGATACATCCGGATGCAGAACCCCATGATGACACAGACAATCCTGGATAACATCACAGCCGGGATTGCCGGATTTTCCTACTATGGGGCCGAAATCCCATTCCTGCTGGGAGATAACCGGCTGGATCCGTGGGATATTATCCATTACCAGTACCTGGCGACCGGTGATGCACTGCTCATGGACGAAAACGGCTATATCCTGACCGATGAATTCGGAAACGTATTTGTGGATCTGCTCTCAGATAGTCATCAAATTTCCGTATGCTGCCATGAAATAACCTGGAAATTTGACGGCGGCTTGAGTATGGATATTAATTCCTACGCTCTGTCGGAGAGCGAGGAGAACACCAACTTCCGCGGGCCGATGCAGGCTCAGGTTGATCAGGCGAATCGGACGGCAGCAGAAGCAAAAAAAGGGGTGTCAGATTTAGATAAGCGTCTGACACAGAAAGAGATTCTTGACCGTCTGACGAATAACGGGAAGTCGCAGGGCCTCTTCAGGGATGAAAAAACCGGTGATTTGTATATTAATGCCTCCTACATTGTGTCGGGTATCCTGTCCAGCCTGGGTGGAGAATCCTGGATCAATCTGGAGAATGGAACCTTCCAGCTTAAAAATGGCCTGTTGGATTCGGTTGATATTCTGGAATCGATCAATATAAAATCCGCATACGGTTTTGTTTTTACACTTATAAGTGCCTACCAGACTAAAGGATCATCCCCGCTATCCATCCTGGTTGACCCAAATCAGGAAATAGACGGCGGCTTTTGGTTCAAATGCGAGACGTATTTTGATAATTTTGTAGATTTTATGGGTGATGTGTACTTTCATAATGCGCCCAAGATGCTTGGGGGCAGCTATACACACACCGCGGAAGGCACAAGTGGATCTACCGGATATGTACTTGCTGCCCGGATGACCATATCTACAAATTATCAGAATGTACCCATTATTTTTCATATCCTGCAGCGCGGTGTCGGAGAAACGACGCTACAGATAAGGTTTAAAAGCGTAGCCAATACGGATCCGGAATTGGGAAGTTTTACATATAGTGGAGGACAGGCAGCTTATCTGGTCAAATCAGACACCAGTACATGGGATTTATACATCCAGAAGACGCAGGCGTACGATAAGATCTGTGTATCGGAGTATTATAAAGCACCCTACGACAGCGGAATAACAGTGACGTGGATGGATGAACATGCGTCCAGCCTTCCGGCGGGATATGTTTTATCTTCCGCGTACGTCCCGCATGACAGCGGTTGGATAAACGCCGAAATTGATACGAGCACGTTCGCGCTGTACACATCCAGTAATCCCCTTCGCTACAGGAGA
>JALFLM010000177.1 GCA_022774705.1 Lachnospiraceae bacterium
GCCAGCGGTCCCTTCAAAACGGATTCCTGAAGACCTTTTTCCACTGCAGGGAAATAGTTCTTGGGAACGGCGCCGCCTACAACCCTTTCTGCAAATTCATAAGGCTTCTCCAGATCGCCTGACGGCTCGAAATCCATAACAACCACACCGTACTGACCATGTCCGCCGGACTGTTTCTTATGTGTTCCGGTAACGGTTGCTTTTTTGCGGATGGTTTCACGGAATGCTACCTTCGGTCTGCTGAGTTCCACTTCTACTTTGTAACGTTCTGCCATCTTGCTGACAGCCACTTCGATCTGCTGTTCACCGATACCGTAAAGCAGAGTCTGTCTGTTCTCGGAATCATTGACAGCTTTAAGTGTCTTATCTTCATCCATCAGTTTGGCCAGTGCAGCAGCAACCTTGTCATCGTCCCCTTTCTTCACTGCTTTGTAGCGCATGAATGTATAGGGTTCGGAAAGTTCAGGTTTCGTATAAACAACCTGTGCACCTTTCAGAGCAAAGGTATCGCCGGTAGCCAGTGTTGTCTTGGCAACAGCACCGATATCACCTGCAGAAAGCTGAGGAACTTCAATTGCCTCCTTACCGCGCAGGATATACAGACGGGAGATTTTTTCTTCCTTTTCCTGATTGACATTGTAAATGGCGCTGTCAGCCTTCAGTGTACCGGTAACAACCCTGAACAGGGAGTATTTGCCGATAAAAGGATCCACCAGTGTTTTGAAAACACGGGCGCTCATATGTTTCGTACTGTCGTATTCCACAGGAACCATCTCGCCGGTTTCGATATCGTTGCCGTAGATGAATCTGCTGACCGGTGAAGGCAGGTACTTTCTGATAACATACATCAGCATCTTCATACCCTGAGCATTGGTACCGGAACCCATCAGAACGGGAACGATGGAACCGTCAACCACATTGCTCTTCAGCGCATCCTGAATCTCTTCATATGTAAATTCATCGCCTTCAAAATAGCGTTCCATCAGTTCTTCGCTGGTTTCCGCAACTGCTTCCAGAAGAGAGTCACGGCTGACGGATACATGATGTTCCAGATAATCGGGAATATCACATTCTTCAAACTCACTGGTAGTGCCGATGAACCGGCGTCCTTTCATCTTAACCAGATTTACGAAGCCGACAAACTTTTCGTTCTCCCGCATGGGTACGTAGAACGGAGCAACCTTTCTGCCGAAGGTTTCATTGAGCTGCAGCATCACATTCTTGAAGCTGGCCTGATCATCATCCATGCCGGTTACAAAGAACAAACGGGGCAGCTCATGCTTCTCGCAGATTTCCCATGCCTTTTTTGTACCGACTTCCACACCTGCCTTGCCGTTGACAACGATAATTGCCGCATCGGCAGCGCTTACTGCCTCTTCCACTTCACCGACAAAATCGAAGTAACCGGGGGTATCAAGGACGTTGATCTTAATGCCTTCCCACTCGATGGGAACAACACTGGTGCTGATTGAAAACTGACGCTTAATCTCCTCTTTATCAAAATCGCTGATGGTATTGCCATCTGCTACCTTTCCCATCCTTGCAGTTATACCGGATACAAAAGCCATAGCCTCTACCATGGTTGTCTTACCGGCACCACCGTGTCCCAATACTACAACGTTACGAATTTTTTCAGTTTCATAAACGTTCATTTCTATTACCTCCAATACGTGCAAAATCTGAATCTGCCTGAAAATATTCCAGGCGATTCGCATGTTTATATTCTACTAAAATTTTCAGAATAATACAAGTAATTTATGAAGTTTTACTCATTTCGGTGCAAAAAAGCTTATTTAATCAATGTTTCTGTATATATTTATTCCTTTTGTACACCGTTTGCACACCATTTTTTGAGATAGTAAATTTAAAAAAAAATCAGAAATTTTGATTATTCAGATGCCTCCAGTTTTTTCATTTCATCAAATAGATCATCTTCTGTTCTCCATAAGATAGATCTCGGTTTCCAGAGCGCGGTATCCGATCACCGCGGGATCATCTCTGTCCATGGCATGCTGCACCGCCCAAATAGCCTCGCAGCTTACCTCCTCGCAATAGGGGAAGTAATCCTCCGCAATGAACAGGGGCACCGGGGCCGGCTTTTTCCGGATAGTCCTGCATCCGCTGGACTGCTAGGGTTTGTTCCCGCATACGATCCAACCTCCTTATAAAAGGTATTTTACTGTATCTGTCTGCTTTTCTCTCGACTTTCTTTGCCATATCGCTGCAAAAACCGGGCAGAAGCCATTCCGGCTCCCGCCCGGGGAAGATCAGATCGATTTTCGAAGATATTCTGCTGTGATGGTCTGTGCCTGCTCTGCCATTTCCTTTGGCGTTCCGGTAAAGACGATCTCGCCCCCGGCTGTTCCGCCATCGGGGCTAACATCAATGATCCAGTCCGCCTGCTTCATGACATCAGTATTGTGCTCGATGACGATGACGGTATTGCCGCGATCTACCAGAGAGTCCAGCAGTTCCATGATCTTTTTAACATCGGAGGCATGCAGACCGGTGGTGGGTTCATCCAGCACATAGATGTTTCCCTGCTTGTCCAGATCACTGGCCAGCTTCAGCCGCTGGGCCTCGCCGCCGGAGAGGGTGCTGGATTCCCGGTCCATGGACAGGTAGGGCAATCCGATGTCGATCATCCGCTGTAAAGAAGCGGTCAGCGCCTCCACAATGCTTGCGGCTCTGGAATCGGTAATGGTGCGCAGCACCTCCACCAGCTCGGTAAATTCCATGGCGCACATTTCATGGATGCTGTAGCCCGCCACCTTGCAGGCGAGGGTCCTGGGATTCAACCGTTTCCCACCGCAGTCGGGGCAGACCTTTTCTTCCATAAACTGATTGAGTTTTTTCAGCGTATGGTCGTTCTGTTCCTCAGGGCCTTTCATCAGACACAGCCGCTGGAACTGGGTTTTGATCCCCTCCACACGCTTGTGTACCCGGGGGCCGCCCGGTTCACGGCTGCCAAAGAGAAGAAGGTTCCGCTCCTCCGGCGTGTAATCCCGGTATTTTTTATCCAGGTCGAACAGCCCGGAGCCGACGTACTGCTTCCAATAGTAGTTTCCCACCTTGAAAGCGGGCAAATTAAGCATACTTTCGTTCCAGGACTTATCCGGGTCGATAGCCCGTTCAATGTCCAGATCCAGAATCTTTCCGATGCCGGAGCAGGTCTTGCACATCCCGTTGGGGTCATTGAAGGAAAAATAGGAGGCGGTTCCCACGTAAGGCTCCCTGATGCGGGAGTACAGCAGCCGTAACGCCGCATACATATCGCTGATGGTACCCACAGTGGAGCGGGCGTTGACGCCCAGCCTGGACTGGTCCACGATGACCGGGGCGGAAAGGTTGTCGATTCGCTCCACCCTGGGCTTTTCGTACTTGGGCAGCCGTCCCCGTATAAAGGCGGTGTAGGTCTTGTTCATCTGCCGCTGGCTCTCGGCGGCAATGGTGTCAAAGACGATGCTGGATTTTCCCGAGCCGGACACTCCGGTAAACACTACGATCTTGCCTTTTGGAATATCCAGTGGTACATTTTTTAGGTTATTCTGCCTGAGTCCCCGGATAATGATTTTATCTTCTGAATACATGATACTCTCCTCACTTTCTCCTTCATCATACAACAGCAAAAGAAGTCTTTCTCGACTTTCCTTGCCAAAATTGTTTTTCATTCTACGGCTGCCCAGTCTATTTCATATTGTACAGAAATCCACTTTTCTTCGATAGGCAGTTTTTGCAGAGGAATGTGTCTGTTTTATAGATGGAAATTCTTCCCTTTAATAATTTTATGTTTTAAAGTATAAAAGTATTGACAAATATCTCCCTTTCAACTAGAATGAGGATTGCGAATTATGGGGAAGCTCTGCATTCCCCGTTATTATTTGAAAGGATTTTTATTATGTTTACAGTTGGTTTTGTAGGACTTGGACTGATCGGCGGTTCCATCGCCAGATGTCTGCGGGAATTACATCCCGACTTTCATATGATTGCATGCGGTGCTTCCATGAAGACACTGGAAAAAGCTCTCAGTGACCATACAGTCGATGAAATTTTTCCACATGTGGATTCTCATCTGGCTGCATGCAATCTGATTTTTTTATGTGCACCGGTTGAATACAATATCGGATATCTTCCCGTGCTGAAGAAAGTAATCAGCAGCGACTGTCTGATCACCGATGTAGGAAGCACCAAGGCGGAGATTCATGAAGCAGCAGAACGTCTGGGGCTGACCCGACAGTTCATCGGCGGCCATCCCATGGCGGGTTCCGAAAAAAGCGGGTATGAACACTCCAGCACTCATCTTCTGGAGAATGCCTGGTATGTGCTGACTCCCACGGACGATACGGACCCTGATTCTCTGGACCTGATGCTGGACTGTGTTCACGACTGCCGCGCACAGCATATTGTACTTAATTACAGGGAGCATGACCGGATCGTGGCGGCAATCAGCCATGTTCCTCATCTGATCGCCGCCGGACTGGTCAATCTGGTACAGGACAACGACAACAATCTGCATCAGATGAAGCAGCTGGCTGCCGGCGGTTTTAAGGATATCACCCGTATTGCGTCCTCTTCTCCCGTGATGTGGGAGCAGATCTGCACCAGCAACACAGAGCCCATCGCCGAAATCCTGCGCAAATATATTTCCATTTTGGAAGATATTCTGACAGATGTGGAGCAGCAGGATGGTCAGGCCATCAACTACCTTTTTGAAAAATCAAGAGATTACCGCAACAGTATATCCGATAAGCCTAAAGCCATCGGATATATCAAACCGGAATACTCCATTTACTGTGATATTGTGGATCGCGCAGGAGCCATTGCCACTCTGGCAACGACACTGTCCACTCACCAGATCAGTATCAAGAATATCGGTATCATCCACAACCGCAGCTTTGAGGACGGCGCTCTGAAGATTGAATTCTACACGGAAGATGCCATGGAAGAAGCTATCGAGATCCTGAGTAAATGGAATTACAGGATCACACGCAGAAAGTAAGGAGTTTTCATATGAAATTTTACCAGTCAGGCCCCTTAAAGGGAGAAATTGCGGTTCCGGGTGATAAATCCATCTCCCACCGCAGTGTTATGTTTGGCTCCATAGCAAGGGGAACCACAGAAATCACAGGCTTTCTGCAGGGTGCAGACTGCCTTTCCACCATCTCCTGTTTCCGGAAGATGGGCGTTGAAATCGAAAACACACCGGATGCCGTGCTGGTTCATGGCCGTGGTCTCCACGGACTGACCGCTCCGGAATCGGTTCTGGACTGCGGCAACAGCGGAACCACCACAAGGCTGATCTCCGGTATTCTGGCGGGACAGACATTCTCCTGTACACTGACCGGTGATGCGTCCATTCAGAAACGTCCCATGAAACGGATCATGGAACCTCTGGGCATGATGGGAGCGCAGATCCGGAGCGTAAACGATAACAGCTGTGCGCCGCTTGCCATTACCGGCAGCCCGCTCCACGGCATTCATTATCATTCCAAGGTTGCTTCCGCTCAGGTAAAATCATCCATTCTGCTGGCAGGACTTTATGCCGACGGAAAAACACAGGTAACCGAGCCGGCTCTTTCCAGAAACCACACGGAAATCATGCTGCGCTTTTTTGGTGCTGATGTCACTTCTGAAGGATGTACTGCTTCCATTCTCCCGGCAGAGGAGCTGTATGGGCAGAAAATTACCGTACCCGGCGATATCTCCTCGGCATCCTATTTTATTGCAGCTGCGCTGCTTGTCCCCGGCTCCGAGCTGCTGATTAAAAATGTTGGAATCAATCCCACAAGAGACGGCATCCTCCGTGTCTGCAAAGCTATGGGGGCGGATATCGCCCTGCAGAGCGCCGTATATGACAGAGGGGAACCGGTTGCAGATCTGCTGGTACGCCACAGCAGCCTGAAAGCCACCGAAATCAGCGGTGAACTGATTCCCACACTCATCGATGAAATACCCGTCATCGCTGTGATGGCCTGCGCTGCTTCCGGTACCACAGTCATCCGTGATGCCGCCGAACTGAAGGTCAAGGAATCAAACCGTATCCGCACTGTTGTGGACAATCTGAAAGCCATGGGGGCTCATATTGAAGAAACAGACGACGGCATGGTTATTGAAGGCGGATATCCGCTTCACGGAGGCCTCATTGAAAGCCATCTCGATCACCGCATTGCAATGAGCTTTGCCATCGCTTCTCTCATTGCAGAAGGAGAAACAACTATTCAGAACGCAGACTGTGTCAATATCTCCTATCCGTCCTTCTATGAAGACCTGGAAAGATTAAAACATTGAAAAAAGAAAAACAGAACCGGCAGAGCATATCTGCTGATTCTGTTTTTCTTCTATACTGATTTTAAGGGGAAACATCACTGTTTACAGTAACCTTACACAGCGTCGCCCCGGTCTGTTACCAGACGGTAACCGGCTCTGCTGACTCTTCCTGCCAGACAGCCCCGGCACTGGGCCGCTTCTTCTCCGGTGCAGATTTTATTGTCGTATAGCTCGTACTGCTTCCTGTTTTTCACCGGTGAAAGATTGGGCATTACTACATTGGCCCCTGCTTTAAGTCCTTTTTCCCTTCCCTGAGGGTCCATCGTCCCCAGAGCAGTTGTTGCGGGAAGCAGTACTTTGGGAAGCATAATCCGGATTACGGAAAGGAGATACAGCGTCAGATCAACACTGCCTGCTTTTTCTTCTGCAAAAACCGTATCGTGATGAGGGATAAACGGTCCGATTCCCACCATCTGAGGCTGCAGTTCCTGAAGAAAAACCAGATCCTCCGCCATATGTTCCAGAGTCTGCCCCGGTGATCCCACCATAAATCCTGCTCCCACCTGATATCCCAGTGTTTTCAGATCATACAGACACTGTTTTCTGACAGCAAGGCTCATGGCAGCAGGATGAAGTGACCGGTAATGAGTCTCATTGGCTGTTTCATGGCGAAGAAGATAGCGGTCTGCCCCCGCTTCCCTGAAAAGCCGGTAACTGTCATACGATTTTTCTCCGATGGACAGAGTCAGAGCGCAATCAGGAAATTCTGCCTTGATGCTGCGGATCAGATCCACCATGATTTCATCCGTATAATATGGATCTTCACCACCCTGCAGCACAAAAGTATGAAATCCCAGCCGGTATCCTTCTTTACAGCAGTCCATAATCTCTTCTTTTGTCAGGCGGTATCTGACTGCATTGCGGTTGCCTGCACGAATCCCGCAATAATAGCAGTTATTCTTACAGTAATTCGTAAACTCGATCAATCCTCTTGTATACACCTTATCCCCGTAATACTGCTTTCTGAGCCTGACAGCTTCCTCTTTCAGCAGATTTTTCACTTCCTGATCCGATGCACTTTCCAGCAGCGTCACATATTCATTCTCTGTAAGTGCATGATTCCGGATTAGATTTTTTGCCGCACACATTCCATCCATTATAATATCCCCTTCGTACAATACTTCTCCGAACCTTTTTTCAGGTATGACGTCTTTCTGTCCCCTGTGAAAGAGCATCATACCATATAATATATTTCCTATCATATTAATATGATTATACCATATGAGGAAAATACTGTCAAACCACTGCGCCCGGAATTATCCCAGATTCCGGATCTTGAAATCTTTTTCCGCTTCCCTGCGCTGATCCTTTTTGGCGATATCCTGCCGTTTGTCATACAGTTTTTTACCTTTTGCCAGCCCGATTTCCACCTTTGCCAGACTTCCGGTAAAATAAACCTTCAGAGGAACCAGCGTATACCCCTTTTCCGCAATCTGTCCCACCAGTTTGCTGATCTGTCTGCGATGTAAAAGCAGCTTTCTCACCCGCAAAGGATCCTTGTTGAAAATGTTGCCCTTTTCATAGGGGCTGATATGCATTCCGTAGATAAATACTTCTCCTTTTTCAATTCTGATAAAGGATTCCTTGATGCTGCATCTGCCCATGCGAAGGGATTTGACCTCCGTTCCCGACAGGGCAATGCCGGCTTCATAGGTGTCTTCTATAAAATAATCGTGATACGCTTTTTTATTGTTGGCTACCAGTTTGTAGCTGTCTTTGGACATAACATTCACATCCTCTCATTCGTTTCTTTTGTATCATTGCCGGCGGGAAGGACAAACTGAACACTGCGGCTCTGCAGGTCCACCCATGAAACCCTGATTTTCAGACGGGTACCGATTCCATACTGTTTCCGGGTGGTCTCGCCGGTCAGCGTCATATGATAACGGTCAAAATGGTAATAATCATCCACCATATCATCCAGGCGCACAAGCCCTTCCACTGTATTGGGGAGTTCCACATACATCCCCCATTCGGTTACGGAAGTTACCATTCCTTCATACTCTTTACCGATGCGGTCAGCCATATATTCGGCCTTCTTCAGTTTTTCCGTATCCCGTTCCGCATCGTCTGCCCGGCGTTCCAGAGTACTGGTTTTCAGGGCAACCCCATCCAGAATATCCTGATAATGCTGAATACGGGATTCATCCAGAGCCCCGTGGAGATTCTCCTTGATGATCCGGTGAATCTGCAGATCGGGGTACCGGCGGATCGGTGATGTAAAATGGCAGTAATATCTGGCTGCCAGACCAAAATGTCCGCTGCATTCGGTACTGTAGCGGGCCCGTTTCATGGAGCGCAGGGCAATACGGCTGATAAATGCTTCCTCCGGCGTGTCGGCAGCCTTTGCCAGCAGCTTCTGGATCTCCTTGGGATGGAGTTCCTTCCCTGAACCGCTGGTCCTGATACCGTATCCCAGACCGGCAATCATCTGCGAAAGCTGCAGCAGTTTCTCTCTGTCCGGTTCTTCATGAACGCGGTACAGAAAAGGCAGTTCCTGCCAGAAACAGTCTTCCGCTACGGTTTCATTGGCCGCCAGCATAAAATCTTCGATCAGATCGGTTGCTTCATTGCGCTCATAGGCTTCAACGGAAACGGCATGTCCTTCTGCATCCAGATGAATCTTACTCTCCGGAAAATCAAAGTCCAGAGAACCTCGTTTACGCCTTTTTGCACGCAGAAGCTTCGACAGAGTGCCCATACACAGAAACATGGGAACAAATTCTTCATATTCTTTCTGTGCTTCCCGGTCATCTGCCAGAATCGCTGCAACCTTTGTATAGGACATGCGGCGGTCCACCCGGATTAACGATTCCGTAATACAGTGTGATACAATTTCCCCTTTTTCATTAATATCCATCAGGCAGCTTAAAGTGAGCCGGTCCTCTCCCTGATTCAGAGAGCAGATTCCGTTGGAAAGCCTGTGGGGAAGCATGGGAATCACCCGGTCCACCAGATATACGCTGGTACCTCTCTCCAGAGCACTGCGGTCCAGAGCACCGCCCTCTTTTACATAATGGGAAACATCCGCAATATGAACGCCCAGATGGTACAGGCCGTCCTGATACGTTAAGGTAATGGCATCATCCAGATCTTTGGCGTCCTCGCCGTCAATGGTTACAGTCTGAAGCATGCGCAGATCTGTTCTACCTGCAAGCTCCTTCTCCGATACGGAATCAGGCTGTTCCCCGGCCGCTTCCATCACTTCTTCGGAAAATTCCTCCGGGATGGAATAGCTGCGGACAATAGCCAGAATATCTGCCTTCGGATCATTCACATGCCCCAGAATTTCAATGACCTCTCCCTCCGGATTTTTATGAAGGTCTCCGTAATCGAGAAGCTTCACAACCACCCGGTGCCCTGACATGGCACCTGCACTTTTACTTTTTGAGATATAGATATCAGTTCCCAGCTTCTGATTATCCGGTACAACAAAACCGAAATTGCGGCTTTTCTGGTATACGCCGGTGATCTCGGTGAGGCCGTGTTTCAGAATCCTGAGAACTTTTCCCTCTGCAGATCTGGAACCGGAAGCCGGCTTTATGATCTGGATCTCCACCATATCTTCATGAAAAGCAGTTCCGGTATTGTATTCCGCAATATAAACATCCTTTTCCAGGCCCTCTACGGTTACGAAACCGAAGCCTCTGGCAGTCCCGCGGAAAATGCCTGTCTTGATATCAGGCTCCGCAATCCGGTAATGTCCCCGCCTGTTGCAGGTAATCTTTCCTTCCTCCACCAGCATATCCAGTACCTGATGCAGCTCCTGACGTCTCTCCCGTTCCACACCCAGGAGCATGGCCATATCCCGTGCCCGCATGGGTTTGTAATTCTTATCGCTCATAAATCCGATAAGTGTTTTTTTTCTATCTTCCAGTAATTTCTTATCCAATCAAATTCCTTTCCTGTCTCGCTGTAAATATGAAAAAAGATTTACCGCAGCCGGGTATCTGTCCTCATCTGCAGTAAATCTTCTGTCATGCTTTCGTCCGGGACCGGAGTCCCGATTCATTACATAATATCCAGTATCAGTGCCAGTACAAAAAACGCAACTACCAGCCACTTGGTAGATTTTTCCAGTTTACCTTCCAGTGTACGGCTTTTATTCTTGCTCCAGAATGTTTCGCCAACACCGCTGATGGTGCTGGAAAGTCCGGCTGACTTGCCTTCCTGAAGCAGGACAATAACAGATACGATCAAGCATACAATTACAAAAAGAACAGTCAATACGATCTTTAATGCAGCCATTTTATCATCCTCCAGTTTCTGTATTCGTCAAATCAGGCTGACTGCCGAAAATGATAAAATCCCGCAGTCAAACATGATTAGTTTATCACTTATAACACTGAAATGCAAGTATTTTCTTCACTGGGATTTTGCTCTTTCATGATTCCGCATAAAGAGCGGCGATTCTCCGGATCACTTTTACCATGCTTTCCATGGATTCCACACAGGCATATTCAAATCTGCCGTGATAATTATGTCCTCCGGTATAGAGATTGGGACAGGGTACTCCCATAAAGGACAGTCTGGAACCATCGGTACCGCCGCGGATAGGAACCACAACAGGTTCGATTCCATTGTCTTTCATGGCTTTCTGTGCTGTTTCAATCAGATGCCAGGCCGGCAGGATCTGTTCTTTCATATTGTAATAGGAATCCCTGATCTCCGCACGGAAAATACCGGAACCGTATTTCTGATTCAGGAAATCGCATACCTGCTGAAAATATGCTTTTTTCTGCTCAAACAGTTTCCGGTCGTGATCCCGGATAATATAGTTCAGCTGTGCATGTTCAATATCACCCTGCATGCTGCACAGATGATAGAAACCTTCATAGCCCTCCGTATGCTCCGGGGTCTGTTCCGGAGGAAGCTGCTGCATAAAAGCACCTGCCATCAGAGAAGCGTTGACCATGCGGTTTTTGGCATCTCCGGGATGAATGCTTTTTCCGGTCACATAAACCCTGGCAGAAGCTGCATTAAAATTCTCAAATTCCAGTTCACCTTCGGAACCGCCGTCAACAGTAAAGGCAAAACGGGCCCCGAAGGCTTCCACATTAAAATGATCCATGCCTTTTCCCACCTCTTCATCGGGGGTAAAAGCAATCTTAATGGTGCCGTGGGGCACCTCAGGGTGGGACAGCATCTCTTCCACCGCCGTCATGATTTCCGCCACGCCGGCTTTATCATCAGCACCCAGCAGCGTCGTTCCATCGGTTACGATCAGAGTGCGTCCGGCACAGGCGGCCAGATCGGGGTAATCTGCAGGAGACAGATGAATATCTTTCTCTTCATTAAGAACAATGTCGCCGCCATCATACTGTTCGATGAGACGCGGCTTTACGTCTGCTCCTGAAACTTCCGGAGAAGTATCCATATGGGCAATAAAACCGATTGCCGGTACCTTTTCTGCCTGACCGGCAGGCAGATTGGAAGGAATGGATGCATAAAGATAGCAGAATTCCCGGTCATAGACAATATCGCGGACACCCATATCCCAAAGTTCCTGATACAGCACATCAGCCAGCTGAAACTGTTTCGCAGTGCTGGGACATGCCGTGCTGTCCTCGTCACTCTGGGTATCGATTTTTACATATTTCAGAAAACGCTCTGTCAATGAACTCATGCTCTATCCTCCATTACTCTCTGTCTGCCAGTTCTCTGGCAACATCTTCCCATGTAATTCCTTTATCCGCCATCAGAACCATCACATGATAGAGGAAATCCCCCAGTTCATAGACGATTTCCTGCGGTTCCGGATTCTTGGCTGCGATTACGATTTCCGTTGCTTCCTCTCCGACTTTTTTCAGTATCTTGTCCAGTCCCTTCTGGAACAGATAATTGGTGTAGGAGCCTTCTCTGGGATGCGATTTCCGGTCCATAATGGTATTATATACGTTTTCCAGCACTTTATTCGGACTGCTGCAGACGGTCTCACGGTTCACAATATCCCGGTAAAAACAGCTCCGGTTACCGGTGTGGCAGGCTGCACCTACCTGAACAACTCTGGCAAGGAGAGTATCCTGATCACAGTCGATTTTCAGAGATTTCACATACTGAAAATGACCGGAGGTTTCTCCCTTGATCCAGAGGCTCTGACGGCTTCTGCTGAAATAGGTCATACGGCCGGTTTTTACGGTCATATCGTAAGCTTCCCTGTTCATATAGGCAACCATAAGAACTTCATCATTTTTCCAGTCCTGAACCACAACCGGCATCATGCCGTCGCCGTTCAGCCGGAAATCGTCCCAGGTAAATGCCGGCTGAAAAACATCCGCCTCATATCCGGCTTCCAGAAGCTGATGTTTGTAATCCATCACTCTGCCCGCCTGTTTTTCAGGGATACTGTATAAAAGGCCGGCTGCTCCCCGATCAAGAGCAGAAAGGCCTTCATCTGCCAGGCAGTAAACGAAAGCTTTGCTCTTTTCGTCGTCACATGCGGCTTCTTTTTCTCTCAGTGCTTCGGCAATCTTTCCACCTGCTTCACTAAAGCAGTAAAAAATACGAAAGCCCAGATCATAGGCTTTTTGTGCTTCCTCCACAGAATCAGCCTGAACAGCTGCCCGGTCCGCTTTAAAACGGCTCAGACCTTCCTTCATCAGTCCATCGGAAGCACCAGGGGCGAAAAACATCCCCTGAGCGCCTGTATACAGATATTTTTTCACATCATCAATATGAGAACAGGAGCCGCCGGCCCGAAAGACACCCAGGTCATGTGCAGACAGCAATTTCAGAAATTCCATATTTTTACGGTGTGCATCTTCCGTATCGGAAGTGTCCACAAACAGCAGGCTGTCCGCCCCGCTGTTGGCACAGGCCTGACAATAAGCCGGAGCATCCTGAATCCGGCTGCCGTCAGCCAGCCAGGCTTCCCCATCCTTTAAAAGAATATACGGTATTACTTTTTTCATCTGTTCTGCTCCTTACTGCTGTGTATTTCTCATGGCCTGCTCTTTTGCCAGCAGTCCCCGGATACCGGAAAGAATTTTGGTAATCCGCTCATTTTCCATCTTCATACTGACCTGATTGACCACTACCCGGGCGGAAATGTCACAAACCTCTTCCAGTACCATCAGTCCGTTTTCTTTCAATGTGGTACCGGTTTCGACGATATCCACAATCACTTCGGAAAGACCCACCAGCGGCGCCAGCTCAATGGAACCGTTCAGCTTGATGATCTCCACGGTCTGCTGTTTTACATTGTAAAAATAATCCTTGGCGATATGAGGATATTTTGTTGCAACACGGATCAGTTCATTGTGCTGCAGCTTTTCTCTGGCAGATTCCGGTCCGCACACACACATGCGGCAGCGGCCCATCCCCAGATCCATCACCTCATAAAGGCGGCGGTCCTCCTCAATAATGGTATCGCGGCCAACCACGCCGATATCGGCTGCACCGTATTCCACATAGGTGGGTACATCGCTGGGTTTTGCCAGAAAGAAGCGGTATCCCAGATCTTCATTTCTGAATATCAGCTTTCTTGTGTTCTCTGCCATCTCCGGGCAGGTGATTCCGATCTGAGCCAGCAACTCCATGGTTTTATCGGCAAGTCTTCCCTTGGGAAGTGCAAATACAATATCTCTCATCTTACTTATCCCCCATCAGTTCTGCCAGTTCTTCCGTATTTTTTGTACCGTTCTTTACATTAAGAACAGTTACATTGGTGCCGGAACGGTTGATGTAATAAATCTGTGCGATTCCGGATTTTTTCGCATATTCGAGATAATCCTCCAGCTTCCTGTCTTCCGGTTTCTGAAGAACTGCCAGACGAATTCCGCGGCTTCGCAGCCTGCAGGCCATGGCAATGCACTTTTCTGCCTGTTCCGGTTCCATCAGGAGCAGCGTTTCTGTCATGGAAACATCTACGGAAATCTTCTGGCGATCCAGAGCGGTCATAACACCGTCCACGGAAATCTTAAAGCCCACTGCCGGTGCATCGTAGCTGAACTGAGACATCAGCGTATCATAACGGCCGCCGGAAACAATGGCATTGCCGGTTCCGTATGTATAGGCATTGAAAATAATACCCGTGTAATACTGATAGCCGGTTACCATAGCCAGGTCAAAAGAAACATATTTTTCCATGCCGTAACAGCCAAGCATCTTATACAGAGCCTTCAGGCGGCGGATCGCCTCCCTTGACTTTTCATTTTTCACCAGGGCTTCCATGCCGAGAACCTGCTGAATCGTACCGGAGTAAATCTGAAGCCGGTTAAATACCTCACGCTGTCTGGAGGTGAGATTCTCTTTTAACAACAGACTTTCCAATGCAAAAAAGTTTTTGGACAGCATGAATCTGCGGATCTGGGCCTCGGTTTCCTCTGTAAATCCGATTTCTTCAAATAATCCGCTTAAAAAGGAAGCACTTCCGATATCAATCTGAAAATCGGAAAGACCGCAGGCACGCAGGCAGTCCACCACGCAGGCAATCATCTCTGCATCGGCTGCAACGGAATCATCTCCGAACAGCTCTGCACCGGCATCGGTCGATTCCTTCAGACGCAGACGATAGCTGCGGTCATTGATAAAAGTACTGCCGTTATAGCAGAGGCGGACCGGAAGATCTGCCGGTTCATAATACTTGGAAACACAGCGTACAATAGAAGGTGTCATATCAGGCCGCAGAACCAGCGTATTGCCTTCACTGTCGAACAGCTTGAACATCTCATTGGAAGCCACGCTCCCCCGCTCCTTTTTAAAAATCTCAAAAAATTCAAATGTAGGTGTCTGTATATCTTCATAACCGTAGGAATTCATTACTTTACGGATTCTGTTCTCAAGCGTCAGCTTCCGGGCACATTCCGAATTGTAAATGTCACGAACCCCCTCCGGCGTATGCATCATCTGTTTCATCCTGCAACATCCTTTCCCTTTTCAGCATATATATTTTCAAATAGCTCTTTTACTTTATCGAAGTAACGTGATAACGCATCAACGTGCAGTCACAGCAAACATTAGTATAACGAAAACCGGTGGTTCTGTCAAGCAAAGAGTCAGACAAACAGCAGATTATTCTTCCCTGGCCTCCAGATCCTTTTGAAGTGCTTCCAGATAATGCAGGAAAACACCGTTTTTTCCCGGAAAAATCTCATAGCAGTCTGCAATTTCCTCAAAAGTAAAGCTTTTCCGGCCGCCTTCCTCCATCCTGCTCCAGAAACGGTAAATACTGGAAAAGGGCTGATAGAAGTACCGGTCTCTGGCAGAATAATAAATGATCAAAAAGGAGACTCCGCCCTGCTTCTCGAAATCCTTCATAAATTGAATCTGATGTTCATGAACATTCTGCAGGGGGAACGTGTCGGAATGACATTCCTTTGCATCGAAACAGACCGGTATTCCCTGAACCGTTCCGATATAATCCACCGTACTTTTCTGATCAAAATATGCCAGCGTAATATGTCTCGATTCTTTTTCTATCCGAATCGGTTTGATGGGGGTGGGAATCTTCTGAATCAGGGCCAGGCCCAGTTCACGATAACGGACATTGGTCAGATTCAGAAGTTCCTCCAGATGGGATCCCCTAAGACCCCGGCTGTTCCATGTTGACATAGGTAAGCAGTCCCTCTCCTTCCAGAACCCGTGTAAAATTCTCCGGCAGGGAAGCGCGGAAAGTCCGGCCGGCCAGTCCTTCCAGGCTGCATCCGTCTGCCGGGAAACTCAGCTTCCAGGAATGAAGAAGCTGAAAATGTCCATGGTACGTTCTGTGGTACCATCCATTGATCTGCTCTTCGCCGTACTTTGTATCTCCCACCACCGGATGGCCGGTGCTGGCCAGATGGGCACGGATCTGATGGCTTTTGCCGGTAATCAGATGGATTTCCAGCAGGGTCATGCGGCCGTTATCTCCCAGAGGGATATACTCCGTTTCGATCTGCTGTGCATCTTCCGACTCCCGGGGCTGCACGGAGACCATATTATGATCTCTGTCTTTTGTCAGCCATCCTTTCAGATAGGCCGGGCGTTTCAAAACGCCTTTTACCAGCGCCAGATACCGTTTGTCCGCCCGGCGGTCCCGGAGCATGTCGCTTAATTCCCGGGCACCGCGGTACGTAATGCCGGCGGTAACAATGCCGCTGGTATTGCGGTCAAGGCGGTTGCAGACGGAAGGGCGGAATGTGGCTGCGCTTTCCCGGGTGACTTTTCCCTTTTTCAACAGATACTGCAGAATATACTCATTCAGCGATACATCATCTGCCTGAGCTTTCTGGGAAAGAATACCCGCAGGCTTATTGACAATCATCACATTGTCATCCTGATAAATAATTTTTACCGGCGGCAGTTTTGCAGCCGATGCCGGTTTCGCCGCCGGTTCTTCTGTGCGGGGCGTTCCAGCAAATTTCTCAAAGGTTTCATCGGAGAAAAACAGCCGGATCTCATCACCGGCCTGCAGATGCTCGCTTCCATCCGCCTTTTTGTTGTTTAGCGTAATATTCTTCTTACGCAGCATTTTATACAGAAAGCTTTTGCCGGCTTCCTTCAGCAGTTTATTCAGATACTTATCGAGACGCTGTCCGGCTTCGCTTTCATTGATAATTACAAGCTTCATCTTTTATTTCCTGTTCTGTTTCCAGTTTTATTTCCGGTTTTATTTCCGGTTTTATTTCCATTTCTGTTGCCGGTTCTGTTTTTTGTTTTGTTACCGCGTTGTTTTTGATCTGATTTCCCGGGTTTGCGGGGACGAATCAGACATTCCGGTGAAAAACCGATCAGATCGGTCCTTCCCGCTTTAATCAGCGCTTCCTTTACCAGATCGTAATTATCCGGATTCCGATACTGAACCAGTGCTCTCTGCATGGCTTTCTCATGAGGATTACGTGGAATATAGACCTTCTCCATGGTACGTGGATCGAGGCCGGTGTAATACATACAGGTGGAGATGGTGGACGGCGTGGGATAAAAATCCTGCACCTGCTCCGGCATATAACCCATATCCCGCACCGCCTCCGCCAGTTCCACCGCGTCTTTCAATGTGGAGCCAGGGTGAGAAGACATCAGATAAGGAACAAGATACTGTTTTTTATGCAGTTTTTCATTCATGCTGCGGTAGCGGTCCGCGAATCGCCGGTATACCTGATTGGAGGGCTTTCCCATATATTTCAGAACCTGATCCGAAACATGCTCCGGCGCCACCTTCAACTGACCGCTGACATGATACCTGCACAGTTCCTCCAGAAAACTGCTCTTCATATCAGCCAGCACATAGTCAAAACGGATGCCCGAACGTATAAAAACTTTTTTCACACCGGGAAGCTTTCGAAGCTTTCTCAAAAGCTCCAGATAATCCCGGTGATCTGCCCGGAGATTCCTGCAGGGAGCAGGGAAAAGACACTGTTTATCGGGGCAGACGCCCTTTTTCAGCTGTTTTTCACAGGCGGGATGGCGGAAATCGGCGGTAGGACCTCCCACATCATGAATATACCCCTTAAAGTCGGGATTCCGGGTCATGATTTCAGCTTCCTGCAAAATGGATTCGTGGCTCCGGCACTGAATAATCCTGCCCTGATGGAAGGTCAGAGCACAGAAGCTGCAGCCGCCGAAACATCCCCGGTTGTTCACAAGACTGAACTGCACTTCCTCGATGGCAGGTACACCGCCTGCTTTTTCATAAGAAGGATGCCAGGTCCGCATGTAGGGCAGTGCATAGATGTCATCCATCTCCATCTGAGTCAGAGGCAGTGCAGGCGGGTTCTGTACCAGATACTGCTTGTTGGGATAGGGCTCCACCAGCTTTTTCCCGGAAAAAGGGTCGGTATTGCGGTACTGAATATAAAAGCTTTCCGCATACTTTTTCTTATCCTGCTGCAGTTCTTCAAAAGAAGGAAGCATCAGGCCGTCTTCAAAAAGCTCCGGTCTGCCGGTGCGGAAAACCGTTCCCCGAACAAAAGTGATATCTTTCACAGACATACCGCTGGCCAGACAATCGGCGATTTCCACCGTAGAGTGCTCTCCCATGCCATAGCACAGCAGATCAGCCGAAGAATCCATCAGTACCGAGCGTTTCAGGCGGTCTGACCAGTAATCGTAATGAGCCATGCGCCGCAGGCTGGCTTCAATCCCACCGATAATTATGGGAACATCCTTGTAAACCCGGCGGATCAGATTGCAGTAGACAATCACTGCATAGTCGGGGCGCCTGCCCATAACGCCGCCGGGCGTGTAAGCATCGGTTTTCCGGCGTTTTTTCGCCACAGTATAATGATTGACCATGGAATCCATATTGCCGGAGGAAACCAGAAATCCCAGCCGGGGGCGGCCGAATTCCTGAACGGATGTCTCATCCTTCCAGTCCGGCTGAGACAGAATTGCCACCTTATATCCTCTTGATTCCAGCAAACGGCTGATAATGGCGGTACCGAATGACGGATGATCCACGTAGGCATCCCCGGTTATATATACAAAATCCGGCTGTTCCCAGCCTCTTTTCTCCATGTCCTTCCGACATAAAGGAAGAAAATCACCCATATTCATTCTCCTTGCTTATCTGATTGGTCATTCAGTTCCCTTACCGCTTCGTGAAGAGGCCGGTAAATCCGTTTTCTGGTTACTTCAGCCAGATTGAGGCGGGTCATATCCACCAGCGCAGCCTTTACCCGGTCCTTTGCCAGCTCCTGCCGGAAACACTGCATCAGTTCTTCCATATGCTCCTCTGATTCCAGATCAATGAAATCCACAATAATAATACCGCTGTAATTGCGAAGCCTCAGCTGCACCGCAATCTCTCTGGCTGCTTCCAGATCGGTACGCAGAAAATGCTGTTCCCGGCTGATATGCTTGTCAGTACATTTTCCGGTATTCACATCAATTACTGTCAGCGCCTCGGTAGGCTCCAGAACCAGGTATCCACCCGACTTGAGCCATACATTCCGGCCAAGAGCCTGATCAAAGGCTGTATTCAGCGAATAAAGGGCAGTCAGGCTCAGCCTGGAATCCTCATAAAAACGGACCGGAATCTCCGGAAGTTTTTCCGTAAGTTCCTGATAAAATTCTCTCATGTCCGTAACTACATGCAGGTCACTGCTCATGGGGTAGTCCCTGATCAGCTGAAGAAAAGCATGCTCTCCCCGGTACAGACAGGAAAAGCAGGTCCGATAAGGTGCTGTCTCCAGTAATTTCCGGTAACGGTCCGTCAGAGTCCTGATTTCCTCATAGATCTGTTCCCGTTCGATGTCCTGAGCGTTGGTACGGATAATCAGGGCACAGTGCTCCGGCAGAAGGCCTTTGTCCACGATTGCCTGGCGCAGTTCATCCTGAAATGCCCTGCTGCGGATCTTTCTTGAAAACACGATCCCGCTTTCCCCGTGGACCAGCACAGCAAAACGGCCGCTGATATTGAGACGGCCGTTCAGTACAGGAAGCTTGGTTTTCACCGGTTCCTTTTCCAGCTGAACCAGAAGTTCATCACCGCAGGTGGTTTTTCCTTGTCTTGCCTGTCTTGTATAAAAAAAACTTTCCGACCGGTCCAGAGCCAGATAGCCATTCATCCCACAGCCGAAATCCACAAAAGCGGCATTGATGTTTTTTAATATGCTCTGTACACGACCTACGTAAATATCTCCCACACAGAACGGCTTTTCCTTTTCTACGTGGAGCTCTGTGATACGGTTCTGCTCCTTCAGAGCAGCCACCATTCCGTTTCCCCGTCTGGTAATAATCAGATCAGACAATGACTTCACCCATTCTTTCCAGCGGAACCAGCCGGCGCTCCTGTCCGTCTTCTGCCAGGTCGGCATACATCTCCAGACGGTGTACATGATAACGCAGCTGCTCCGGTTCGATATCATACAGAGCCATGAAAGCCTCCAGCACCTGTTCAGGCTTCAGGTTCTCAGCACTTCCTGCGCAAAGCTGCAGAAAAAGCGTCTTCTCCTGCAGATCAGCCTGATAGATCAGAGGCGGAATATCCACTTCCCGCTCGCCCTTCTTCGTTTTCTTTGTAACCACAAGGGAATCACGGGAAAGAAATTCGGCAAACTGTTTCTTCACCGTTTCCGTTACCGGCCGGTCAAAGGTCACCCGGTAATCGGCTGCAGCAATCACCGACATAGCTGTTTCAGCACGGTCGGGAAGCTTCATCCAGCTCAGTACCTGAAGTCCGTCCACTATAACCCCATTGATTCTCTGAACCATGATATCAGAAGATTGGGTGGACAGCACCTCGATGTCCACGTATTCTCCCTCTGAAGTCAGTCCCAGCCCCAGCGGGGAAGCAAAACTCATGATCTGATGAGGGCTGAAGCCTGCCGTATAAGCCATATCCACCTCCGCCCGGCGCATGACCTTCTGGAAGCAGCGCATAGTATCAAGATGTCCGATATATTTTAAATTCCCTGTTTTGGAAAACTTAATTCTGATTTTCACGATGACACGCCTCCTTTGAAAAACGATCTGCACTGCAGCCGGCACATCTCATGGCACAGTTGGGGGTAACTTCCTCTGCCATGGCCCTCTTCCATTCACGGATCAGGAATTTTTTGCTGACGCCCGCATCAATGAAATCCCAGGGGAATATTTCATCAAGACTACGCTCTCTTGTTGTATAAAAATGGTAGTCAAGGCCGCAGTCGGAAAGCACCTGCATCCATTTATCAAAATCAAACTGCTCCGTCCAGGAATCATACAGACAGCCGGACTCATAGGCTTTCAGAATCGCTTTGCACAGACGCCTGTCACCCCGGGCAAATACTCCTTCCAGAATGGAAGCCTCCGGAGAGTGCCACTGGTAGCTCAGACGTTTATGATTCAGCTGATCTTTCATGGCATGTTTTACAGTCTGTGCCTTATCAATGTAGTCCTGCACCTCGCACATGGGAGCCCACTGCAGGGGCGTAAACGGCTTGGGGATAAAGAAGGATGTACTGGATGTAATTGCTACCATGCCTTTTCTTTCCGGCTTGGGAATCACATCAAAATATTCCGCCGCAATCTTGTTGGCCAGCTCGGCAATCCCCACCATATCCTCCTTTGTCTCTGTGGGAAGTCCCAGCATGAAATACAGCTTCACCTTTGTCCATCCACCCGCAAATGCCTTTCTGGAGCCATCCAGAATATCTTCTTCCGTCAGCCCCTTGTTGATCAGGTTGCGCATCCGCTGGGTTCCCGCCTCCGGTGCAAAAGTCAGGCTGCTCTTTTTAATATCCTGTACCTTACTCATAATATCCAGAGAGAAGGAATCGATACGCAGAGACGGCAGGGACAGATTCACATGATGCTCATTACATGCTTCGATCAGCCCGTTCACCAGTTCTCCCAGACCGGAATAGTCACTGGAGCTTAAAGAGCTTAAAGAAATCTCTTCATGTCCCGTATTTTTCAGGATTTCCTCCGCAGCCTGCAGAAGTTCCTCCGCATTGCGTTCCCTTCTGGGGCGGTAAACCATACCCGCCTGACAGAAGCGGCATCCGCGGATACAGCCGCGCATGACTTCCAGCACAGCCCGGTCCTGGGTTACTTTAAGAAAAGGAACCACCGGCTTTTTCAGGTATTCCGGCCCTGTCATATCCTCCACAACAGCTTTCACAACCGTTGCAGGGGCTTCCTCACAGACCGGTGTAAAGGAAGCAATGGTCTGATCTTCATTATAGGTCACCTCATACAGGGAAGGAACATAGATTCCCTGCAGCCCGGCAGCCTTTTTCAGAAACTCCCGGCGGCCAAGCCCCGCCTTTTTACATTCCTGATACAGATCTACCAGCTTCAGGTTGTTGACTTCCCCTTCTCCGATATAAAACAGATCGAAGAAATCAGCCAGCGGCTCCGGATTGTAAACACAGGGACCGCCGCCCATGACAATGGGATCATCATCCGATCGGTCGGCAGCCAGCATGGGGATCTGCGCCAGATCCAGAATCTGCAGAATATTGGTATAACACATCTCATACTGAATGGTAATTCCCAGAAAATCAAAATCCTTCACGGGATCCTGGGACTCCAGCGCAAACAACGGAATCCCCTCTCTTTTCATAATCTCATGAAGATCGGTCCATGGTGAAAACACACGCTCACACCAGATGTCATCCCGTTTGTTGAACATATCGTATAAAATCTGCATCCCCAGATGGGACATACCGATTTCGTATACGTCCGGGAAGCACATGGCGATACGAACATCCACATTTTCCTTGACTTTTTTTATACTGTTGTACTCCCCTCCGATATAGCGGGCAGGTTTTTCAATTTTTAGTAATATCTCCTCGCTCAGAGCTAATTTTGTCATAATAAATTATCCTTTTTATACAATTAATAATGAACAACGATCTCTTTTCTTGTTATATAAATCCTGTTCAAAATCAAATTAATATTGATTTATTTTAATTTGTATCATCATACCAAAAAAGTAAAAAAAGGTGTTTTTTTTGGGATTTACGACAAACACTTATAAATCCAAATATTTAGTAAAATTTATTACTATTTAACACTGATTAATACAATTTAATATATGGTTGATACAGCTTGATTAATTTTGTTCTGATTCCTCAGAATCTGACGAATCAACATTGAGAAAAGACTGAAGATCTTTTTCAGTAAATGGAATATCCGCATAACCATCCCGTTCTGGAGTTGGTTTCACTTCTTTCCATACTTCATTCAATATAGAACAATCATAAGCAATCTCTTTCTGCGTAATGTACACCTCCTCTGTAAAAGCTGGAGAAGCATGTCCGAGGAATTCTGAAACAGCTTTCATATTGATATCGCTGTGTTTCAGAGTTGAAGCATAAATATGTCTCAGGTCATGCCAATGAAGATCGGGAAGCTCGCATGCAGCCAAAAGACCATGAAGATGTTTCCCCAAATGGGAACGGGAGAATGATTTCATTCCGCTTTTTTTCATACCATGCACGTTTCAGGATCAGTTCATTTGCAACCCAGTCCGGCAAGGGTATTGTACGGGTCGCTCTTCTTGTCTTCGGTTTGATTTCCTGAGTCGTCACACTTTTTTTATATCTTCGTTTGTGCTTCTGCCAAGCTGTTTATTAATATATACGATTAGCGAAGTAAAATCAATATCATAATAATGCAGCGCAAGCGTTTCTGAAATGCGGGTTCCCAAAGTAACAGATAATAACAGCGGAACATACATATCAGGGTAATCCTTTTTACAGTAAAACAACAGTTTCTGAATCTGTCCGACTGAAAACACAGGCACTTCCCTTGGCTCCAGATGGATCTTCTTTTTTGCACTTATCTGGAGCAAAAGAGCCGGATTGCTTTTAATATAATGATGCTGAAATGCGTATTGAAAAGCTATGTTTGTTACATTACACATCTGTCTCCTGACTGATTGATAGGAAATACTGTCAAATATTTCCAGCAGTTGCTGTGCCGTTATATCTTCCAGTTTCGTTTTTTTACCAAAAGCAGGCAGCAGGTAGTTATATATCACATTGCGGTAGGTCATATAAGTTGCATACGCAATTTTTTGTTCTCGTAATTGATGATGATACAGCCAAAAGTCGAAAAATTCTTCCGCTGTATAACTGAAAGGCCAATAATTATTACACGCCAGTTCCGCAATTAAAACTTCTTTTGCTTTTTTTGCCTCAGTTTTTGTCCGAAATCCGATGTGTTTCGTATATTTTTCCCCTGTTTTAAAAGTAAAAATAATACGTATCCTGTATTTATCCCGGTCTTTTGATATATCACCAATAAACTGATGGGATAAAATAGCTCCATAAAAAAGAGTCGTATTCATTGAAGGTGCTTCAATTGGTTTTCGATTCATTCTAATCCCACCCTTCTCCAGAATGGACAGGCATTAGATTTTTCAGGACTTCTTTTGTTTCAGTCCCCGCATCATACCCATGTTACTATAATAATTCTTGCACTACAAACCACAAAATTAAAATCAACATTACAGACGTCATAAATACAGCACCATAATTCATAAAAAAAGAAAATATTTTTTCCAGATGAATTGTCTGACCATTGTCCATATG
>JALFLM010000189.1 GCA_022774705.1 Lachnospiraceae bacterium
TAATATGACCATGAATCGGCTGTTCACATAAAACCGGACAGCCGATTATCCGGGTCCCAGAATGACAGCATCCGTATCAGACTACAGACAATGAATCAGGTCAGTCTGGTGACAGCTGAGCTGAGCAGTAACAGGTTATGATTAATGTATATATAATTATATATTTATGAACTCAGAAGAGTTATGATATATGTCGGTTTTAGGTATGCTGAAAACTGGTCGTATATCTTAACTGTAAAAAATACAAAAACACTTCAAAAACCCAGTAAATAAGCCAAAAATCAATGACATCAAGTATCTCCAGAGAACTCTGGATCTGCTTGAGGATGACGACGACGTGCAGCAGGTTTACCACAACTGGAATGAATAAATATAATCAGGCAATCCAACAGTAGTAAAATGTGAATGTCAAAAAGGAAATAATAGGAGTAAGGCAGTACCATATGGGAAAATAAAGAAAAAAGAGGCGATATCGAAAAATGGTATCCCTCTTTTTTACGTGCTGTTGACCTGCGATGCAGATAATTAATTAACTCTGACTCAAAAACCTCTGTCTATTTCTTATGCCGCCTGCTGGAGTACTTTTCCTCGCAGTACAGGCATCTGTACACCTTTTTCTCCTTGTCGGCCAGGAAGAATACATGGGGCAGTTCCTGTTCGATGGTGGTGATACAGCGGGGATTTTTGCATTTGATGACGTTGGTCAGCTTTTGGGGAAGCATCAGCTTTTTCTTATCAGAGATCCTGCCGCCGCGGATGATGTTGACGGTGATGCCGGGATCCACGAAGCCCAGTACGTCAAGGTCGATCAGGTCGATGCCGCCTTCGATCTTAATGATATCCTTTTTGCCCATCTTGTCGCTGCGGCAGTTTTTGATGATGGCAACCTGGCAGTCGAGCTTGCCAAGTCCCAGGTAGTTGTAGATATCCATGCTTTTGCCGGCAGGGATATGATCCAGTACAAGACCTTCAGTTAATCCGGAAATATTTAACATACCTCAACCTCCAATAATTTCATGATAAGGGCCATACGGATATATACGCCGTACTGAACCTGTTTAAAATACCCTGCACGGGGATCGTTGTCCACTTCAACGGAAATCTCGTTGACGCGGGGCAGGGGATGCATAACCAGCATATCCTCCTTTGCAAGTTCCATCTTGGCAGCGTCAAGTACGTAGATATCCTTCAGACGCAGATATTCATCCTCGCTGAAGAAACGCTCTCTCTGAACACGGGTCATGTACAGGATGTCCAGCTGGGGCATGGCATCTTCCAGAATCTCCACTTCTTCGTATTCAATGTGGTTGGCATCCAGAACATTCTCACGGATGTAGCTGGGGATGCGCAGTTCGGTGGGAGAAATGAGGACGAAGCGAATGCCGGGGTAGCGAACCAGCGCATTGATCAGGGAATGTACGGTACGTCCGAATTTCAGATCGCCGCAGAGACCGACTGTCAGGTTGCTCAGGCGTCCCTTCAGGGAACGGATGGTGAGCAGGTCGGTGAGAGTCTGGGTGGGATGCTGGTGTCCGCCGTCACCTGCGTTGATTACTGGGATGGAAGAGTTCATGGCCGCAACAAGGGCAGCGCCTTCCTTGGGGTGTCTGATCGCTGCGATATCCGCGTAGCAGGAGATCATGCGGATCGTATCGGCAACGCTTTCGCCTTTGGCAGCAGAGCTGGCGTTGGAGGATGCAAAACCGATGATCTGTCCGCCCAGATTCAGCATGGCGGTTTCCAGACTCAGACGTGTTCTCGTGCTGGGTTCATAGAATAATGTAGCAAGTTTTTTGCGATTACAAACATTAGCGTATTTTTCAGGATTCTTCTCAATGTCATTGGCTGTATTCATTAATTCGTCCAGCTCTTCCACTGAAAAATCCAGAGGACTGATAATATGTCTCATTTATCTCTCCTTGATTCAATATGATAATTAGTGCGTTACACCTCTACCTATTATAACGGAGAAACAGGTTTCTGAAAAGCAGATTTTCAATGAAATCAAAAAATATATTACGGTTCAGCCTTTCATGAATAAAACATAATTGATGAAATCGGGTCTGTTCAATTCAAGGAAACTGTGCTATGATAACGTAGTAAAAAGCAGGGATATATATGCATAAAATCCGTTTGGTGCGGAAGATTAACAGTAATTAATTTGAAAGAGGTGGATACATATGAAGTGTATCAAAGAAGCAGCAGCTAAAACATATGGCAGAGATACGGCGACTGTAAAGACCGTGACTGAGATTATCGACAATGTGATTGCCAATGGAGATGCTGAGATTTATACATTAAGTAAAAAATTTGATGGTCTTGATCTGAAATACATCCGTGTTCCCCGGGAAGCGGTGACGGCGGCTTATGATCAGGTGGACAGAGAGACAATTGAGGCCATGAAAGCGGCCGCGGCACAGATCCGTTTCTATGCAGAAAAGCAGCTGTCCTGTATGACAGAGCTGGATACGGAGACGCCCGTTCCCGGCGTCCGTCTGGGACATCGTCTTGTGCCCGTTGATTCTGTGGGCTGCTATGTGCCTGGCGGACGTTATCCGTTGCCCAGTACGGCTCTGATGCTGGCAATTCCGGCGAAGGTGGCCGGTGTGAAGCGGATTGCGGCCTGCAGTCCGGCATCGAAGGTGAGCGGAACCATTCATCCCGCTGTTCTGGTGGCCATGGATATTGCCGGAGTGGATGAGATCTACTGCGTAGGCGGTGCCCAGGCAATTGCGGCATTTACTTATGGTACAGAAAGTATTCGGAAAGTAGATATGATCTGCGGTCCCGGCAACCGTTTTGTAACAGAGGCAAAAAGGCAGGTGATCGGAGAGGTTGGTATTGACAGTCTGGCAGGTCCCAGCGAGGTGCTGATCGTGGCAGACGAAAGCGCCAATCCTGATTTCACAGCCATCGATATTCTGGCCCAGAGTGAACATGACCCCAATGCGAGGGCAACTCTGGTGACCACCAGCCCGGAACTGGCAGAGAAGACGCTGAAACGGGTTCAGGAGATTGCTGCTGAGCTTCCCACAGGAGAGCTGGCGCTGAAATCATGGGAAGACAACGGCATGCTGTTCATTGCGGATTCCATGGATGAAGCCATTGATCTGGCCAATGAGATGGCGCCTGAGCATCTTGAGGTCCAGGTGAAACCTGAGATCGAGCAGGAAGTCAGTGACCGACTGCTGCATTACGGTTCCCTGTTTGTGGGACATTACACACCGGTTACTTTCGGAGACTACTGTTCCGGCACAAACCACACACTGCCAACCATGAGAACGGCAAGATACTCCAACGGCGTATGGGTGGGCACGTTTATCAAGACATCTTTTGTACAGCACATTACAGAAGAAGGCTGCAGAAATCTTGCTTCCACAGCAATCCATATGGCGGGAACTGAAGGTCTGATGGCTCACCGCAAATCCATTACCATCCGCATGGATGCCATGAATAAAACGGAATAACTATATTTCAGCAGAAATTCCCAGTGTATTGTTCTCCGAAACTGCCATACTAGCAGTGTAACAGAAAACCAACAGTTTTTAAGGAGGAGAATACAATGTCCAATAGTAATTCCGGCAGAATTGAAGTACCTGAAGCAAAGGAAGCAATGGATCGTTTCAAAATGGAAGTTGCAGATGAGCTGGGTGTGCCTTTATCAAAAGACGGTTACAACGGCAACCTGACTTCCTATCAGAACGGTTCCGTTGGCGGACACATGGTTCGTAAGATGATCGAAGCACAGGAAAAAGAAATGGCAGGCAGAGAAAGATAAGAGATAAAGATATAAGGAGAAATCTTATCCGATCAGCCGGCTATAAGCGCTGAAAACGGGCAGCAGATTGATCTGCTGCCCGTTTTTCAACAGAATCTGCCCCGGTGATACAAACGGATTTCCCGGCGTTTTTTATTTTACAGGGAAAAATTTCATGCTGTAGGATGCCTGAAATTTTTCTGAAGGCTTTAATGTGGTTCCGTATTCGCGCTTAGATACGTCACCGCAGAAGGATGCCCGGTCTGCGCGTCCGTACCAGGGTTCAAGGCAGACGAAAGGCGCCTGTTTGCCGGCGGGGGACCAGATTCCGAACAGCGGGGCATCAAAATCCATGGTGATGTAGGGTTTCTGATCAGGGAGACAGAGTGAGAGCCGGTGAATTTTATCCCCTTCCACAATCAGCGCATCCCGGTCAAAGAGATGCTCTGTCAGCTGTAATCTGCCGTTCTCCAGAGGATATACTGCCGTTTCCTCCGATAATACGCCTGCATTAGTCAGAACGCCGCAGATGAGCTCAGAAGCGTCTGTATGAAGATCGATACAGTAATCGGTCTGGGCGCCTTTACCGGCCAGCGGGCAGTAAAAAGCGGGGTGAGCACCGATGGAAAAATGAAGGGCTTCATTTCCGGGATTTTCCACCTGCCATTCGGTCACAATCTGATTGTCCCGAAGCGTATAGGTGATCCGGAGAGAGAAATCCATGGGATAAAGCCGGCGGGTTTCTTCATCGGAATTCAGCACGAAGCTGAGTGATTCCGGATCCTGATGAACCAGCTTAAATTCCATGTCTCTGGCGAATCCGTGCTGTCCCATGGGCCATTTTTCTCCTTTATACAGGAACTGTTTCTGATTGTAGCTGCCTACGACCGGGAAAAGGACGGGAGAATGGCGTTTCCAGTATTCCGGATCAGCATTCCATACATATTCTGTTCCGTCTGCACCGGTTACCCGGCAGATTTCAGCGCCGACAGACGATACTTCAAGAGTAAGATAATCGTTGGTCAGTTGATAGATGGACATAGTAGTACCTCCGCTAATAAAATAATCAGTTTTATTATAATCGATGCCCCGGGATTTGACAACAGAAAGGAAAAAGAGTATACTGGACAAAATTTAACAGAAAATTTAGCAGGAAAGGATTTTGGTATGAGTTACATATATTTACTGCCTGGAATTTTGCTGGCTATTACGCTTCACGAGTTTGCACACGGCTGGGTTTCCTGGAAACTGGGTGATCCGACACCGAAACAGGAGGGGAGGCTGTCGTTGAATCCGCTTCATCATCTGGATCCGCTGGGTGTGCTGTGCATGCTTTTTTTTCATATGGGATGGGCAAAACCGGTTATGATCAACCCTTATTATTATAAGAACAAAAAAGCCGGAACTGCCATGGTCAGTTTGGCCGGTCCCCTGATGAATATACTGACAGGTGCCATCGGAATCATCATACTGTCCTGGATGGAGGTTTCTTTTTATACGGGGACTTTGACAGTGAACAATTTTGTAGAGACGGTTTATTCATTACTGTATTATTTTTCTCTTCTGAGCATCAATCTGGCGGTGTTTAACCTGATTCCCCTGCCACCTCTTGACGGGTCCAAAATTCTGGGGATTTTTCTTCCCGATACGGTGATGGACTGGATTGAAAGACACAGCCAGTACTTTATGATAGCTCTTCTGGTGGCCCTTTATTTTGGAATTCTGGATACACCCATAAACGCTGCCTTCAATTTTATTCATGATGGAATATGGGATTTTGCATTTTCTCTTTTCCAGCATAAACTGGTGGGTGTTGCCTAGTACCAATTTTTTCAGCCTGTTCCATCTGCAGACTGAAAACTTATCCGGCATGAAACAGTTTGAGACAAAGAAAGTGCTCCGGGATAAATCCCGGAGCACTTTCTTTGTTTATGTAATATGTATTTAACCGGATTCGCGTTAGTTATTGTCTGAAGAAGCAGCAGTACTTTCTGAGGATACTTCTGCTTCGGCTTCAGCAGCAGATTCGACTTTCTGGGATCCACTGTTGCTTTCCTGGGCTGCAGCGGCAGTTTCAGCAGCAGACGTCTCTGCAATTTCGGATTCAGAAGCTTTTGTTTCAGCAGATGTCTCTGCAGCAGTTGTCTCCTTTACAGAAGAAGCGGCTTTTGTTTCAGCAGTTTCTGCTATTGCAGCAACAACAGTAGTTTCTTTTGCTTTTTCAACAGCAGTTTCTTTATCTTTTGTGGTTTCTGAAGATGTTTTATCAGCGGTTACAACCGGTTCGGTATATGCAACTCTGCTGGTAAATACAGAAGATGAGGTAACCACGCTGGATGAAGAATTTTTTCGGAACGCTTTGACCATATAGGAGTAGGTTGTACCGCTCTGCGCTTTGGTATCTTTGTAGGATGCACTGCTCTGACCGGATACGGTTTTTATGAGATCGTAGGAGTTGCTGGAAGCCCTGCGGTAAACCTGATATCCTGTTGCATACTTAACAGTATTCCATTTAACGGTAATACCATTATCAGCAGCAGAAGCGCTGACTCTGGAAGGTGTGGCAATCTTTGTAGCTGCAGTCATGCCTTTTGCATTGTAAGGACTCTTCCTGGAAGAGGAGTAGGCTCTTACTGTGTAGATATAGCTGCCTGCGTATGCGGTATTATCTCTGTAGGAAACATTGCTGCTGCCCCTTACAGCAGCAATTTTCTGATAGATACCGCCTGCTGCTTTACGGTAAACGAAGTATCCGCCGGCACCGTTTACTTTTTTCCAGCTTACATTGATAGCTGTATTATTGACAGAGGAAGAAGCACTTCTGGTTGATGTCATCTGAGGCTGCTGCAAAGAGCCGGATACCTTCACAGTAGGACGGGCAATCAGTACAATACCTGAAGTAGAATAATCACGCTTTACCACACCTACTCTTGAATTGGCGGCTTCCACGATCTTGCCGTTGCCCACGTACATGGCTGTATGTGTAATATTGCGGTAACGGCCATTGCGGTAGGAGGAAGTGTAGATCACATCTCCGGGCAGCAGTTCACCTGATGAAACTCTGCTGTAAGAAACGGTCCTGCAGGAACCGTTCAGGATGCTGGCAGATGATGCTGCCGTGGGTGCCCAGCTTGTTTTGCCGCCGATATATACGCCGGCACTGGCATAGGAACGCCATACGAGAGAACTGCAGTCATAGTAGCCTTTGCTCATGCGTCTCGCCTGACTGTAACGGCAACCGACTGCGTTATTGGCATAACTGATTGCTTTATATGTTTCTTTGGAAACAACCTCAACCTTTAAAGTGAGGTTGTTGCCGTTAACTGTGGCGTAAATATTAGCGACTCCAATATTTTCGCCGGTTACTTTACCGGAAGAACTGACGAAAGCAATGTTGGGATTGCTGGAGCTCCATTTTACAGAAGAACAGGAACCCTGAACCTTTGCATTATAGCTTTGTCCGACATACATCAGCCTGTAGGTTGCTGATAAAGAATTGGAAGCTGCAGACGCATTGATACGGTTGCTGCCAAAGATTCCGGCAAAGATTACCATTGCGAGTAATGCCAGTGTAGCTGCGAATTTCTTTTGTTTCACGTTAATTCCTCCTGAAATTAAATACATATTATAAATATTACATAAATGTTAATTATTTGTTTCAATTTTTTGCTCTGTTAAGGAGTATACAATATCTTTCAGAAAAAATCTACCCCTTTTTTCGAAAAAAAGTTAAAAAAATTGTAACAAAATCATCGCACAAATGAAAAATGCAAACATATGTACTAAAATCTCAGCTTTCGGGATTGCCAAATCCCGGGAATTGTGATAGTATTTAGCAGGACCGGAACGTGAAAGGCTGTTTTACACCAGCCGGTATTCCCGGATCTCCTGACAGGCCAGGAGTTCCCATATGGCATCTACCAGCGTGGATAAAGTTGCATAGCGGCCTTCCAGATCTTCGCAGAGATAAAGGGATGCAGCGGGAAAATAACTGATTTGATAGCTTTTTTCTGAACGGCAGAGGATTTCCACAACCGGTTCATCATCTTCGTTTTCAATGGCCTGATGGAAAAGGTCATCCAGCTTTTCCATCAGTTCATGTTTTTTTATACTGTTTTTAGCGACCCAGACAGGGATTCCGTCTTCCACAACGGTAATCCACTCCTGAGTTCTGCCGTTATTAACAGTAGTGAGTGTAAGTGGTTCCTGTTTCATGATGAGATCTCCTGTTCCAGACCGTGATCGAATAAAGAGCACAGGTCGTTCATGCATTGATATTCTCTTGCATGTCTGGACAGAATCAGAGCAGGATCAACGTTTAAACCGGATGGATTGGTAATGGTAATATTTTTTTTGATCATTGATATGTCTCCTTCCGTACCATAATTTGTTTATATTATTATAAGATAGGTTGTTTTATTTTACAACTGAAAGAAAGGGGAATTTGCCCATGAACCAGTATAATGCGGACGCAATTACAGTTCTGGAAGGACTGGAGGCCGTCAGGAAGCGGCCCGGTATGTATATAGGAAGCACGGGAAGCCGAGGACTTAACCACCTGGTGTACGAAATCGTAGATAATGCGGTGGATGAACATCTTGCCGGCTTCTGCGACAGAATTGAAGTAACACTGGAGCAGGACGGTTCCGTCACCGTAACGGATAACGGCCGGGGAATTCCGGTGGATATGCATAAAAAGGGGGTATCTGCAGAGCGGGTGATCTTTACAACTCTGCATGCCGGCGGTAAATTTGACAACAGTACCTATAAAGTATCCGGCGGTCTTCACGGTGTAGGTTCTTCCGTTGTCAATGCTCTGTCCGAATGGATGGAGGTCACCGTTTACAAAGATGGTTTTATTTATAAGGACCGATATGCATACGGTCAGCCGGACATGGAACTGAAAGACGGACTGCTGGTTCCCTTCGGAAAGACCAGGCAGTCGGGAACCTCCATACGCTTTTATCCGGATAAACAGATATTTGAGCATATCCGCTTTAAGGAAGAGCAGATTAAAAGCCGCCTTCATGAAACCGTGTACCTGAATCCGGGGCTGACAATCGTATTCAGGGATCTTAGAGAAGGGAAAAATCCGGAGCCGTTTATTTTCCATGAGCCGGAGGGACTGTCTCAGTATATCCGGGAACTGAACAGGGGAAAGGAAACCTGTACGGATATCATTTATTTCTCCGGAGAAGAGGACAATATCCTGGTGGAATGCGCTCTGCAGTTTACAACGGATTTTGATGAGAATATTTTCGGTTACTGCAACTGCATCAATACTTCGGAGGGCGGTACCCATATTACCGGCTTTAAAGGGAAATTTACTTCTATTATTAACAGCTATGCCAGAGAGCTTGGTATTCTGAAGGAAAAGGATCAGAACTTTACCGGCCCTGATACCAGATGCGGGATGACAGCGGTTCTGGCGATCCGGCATCCGGATCCCCTTTTTGAAGGGCAGACCAAGACAAAACTGGGCAATTCCGATGCGGCGAGGGTGGTTACGTCGGTGACCGGTGAAAAGCTGGAATTATATTTTGATAAGAATCTGGAGACCTTGAAGTCGGTCATCAGCCGTGCGGAGACTTCTGCAAAAATCAGAAAGTCAGAACTGAAGGCACGCAGCAATGTTCTGGGCAAAAGCAGGTATTCCTTTGATTCCAACGGAAAGTTGGCCAACTGTGAGGGAAGAGATCCCTCGAAGAATGAGATATTCATCGTGGAGGGAGATTCTGCAGGAGGATCGGCAAAAACGGCAAGGGACCGCAGGTTTCAGGCAATTCTTCCCATTCGGGGCAAAATCCTTAATGTGGAAAAAGCATCCATGGATAAGGTTTTGGCCAATGCAGAGATTAAATCCATGGTGCTGGCGTTCGGATGCGGTTTTTCTGAGGGCTACGGTATGGATTTTAATATTGAAAAGCTGAAATACGATAAGATTGTGATTATGACAGATGCTGATGTGGACGGTGCCCATATCAGTACACTGCTTCTCACATTTTTCTACCGGTTTATGCCGGAACTGATTCTGCAGGGGCATGTTTATCTGGCAACCCCTCCTCTTTACAAGGCGGTTCCCAAAAAGGGACCGGAGGAATACCTTTACGATGATGCGGCGCTGGAAAAATACAGAAAAACTCATAAGAATTTTACCCTTCAGCGCTATAAAGGTCTGGGTGAGATGGATGCCTCCCAGCTGTGGGAGACGACGCTGAATCCGGAAACACGGGTTCTGAAGCAGGTGGAGATTGATGACGCACGCATGGCCAATGAAGTGACGCAGATGCTGATGGGCAGTGAAGTGGGACCGCGCCGCAGTTTTATCATCGATCATGCAGATGAAGCGGAACTGGATGTATAGGAAAGCGGGAGGTAGATGAGTAATGGATACAAAAATGATACATACCGATTATTCGGAGTGCATGAGGCAGTCCTATCTGAATTATTCCATGAGCGTAATTACGGCCCGTGCGCTTCCTGACATCAGGGATGGCCTGAAACCGGTACAGCGCCGGACACTTTATGCTATGTCGGAGCTGGGACTCAGTTCGGACAAGCCTCACAGAAAGTGTGCCCGTATCGTGGGCGATACCATGGGTAAATACCATCCCCACGGAGATTCTTCCATATATGAAGCTCTTGTGGTGATGTCACAGGATTTTAAGAAAAATGAACCGCTGGCTGAACCACACGGCAATTTCGGTTCCATCGAAGGGGACGGTGCGGCGGCCATGCGATATACGGAAGCACGTCTTCAGAAGCTGACAGAAAAGGTATATCTGGCCGACCTGGAGAAAGATGTGGTGGATTTTGTCCCCAATTTTGATGAAACGGAGAAAGAACCGGTAGTGCTTCCGGTTCGCATTCCCAATATTCTGGTCAATGGAGCGGAGGGAATTGCCGTCGGCATGACCACCAGCATTCCTTCCCACAATCTGAAGGAAGTGCTGGAGTGTACTGCAGCTTATATCGATAATCCTGATATTACAACGGAAGAACTTCTGAAGATCATGCCGGGACCTGATTTTTCCACAGGCGGCATCGTGGCCAATCAGGAGGATCTGGTTTCCATTTATGAGAAGGGAACCGGAAAGATCCGCCTGCGCGGAAAGGTTGTTCTTGAAGAAGGGAAGAAACGGGCAGAAAGGGACAGGCTGGTGATTACCGAGATTCCATACACCATGATCGGAGAGGGAATCCGCCGTTTCCTTTCCGATACGGCGCAGCTGGCTGATAGCAGGAAACTGCCGGAGATTACGGATATTTCCAATGAATCCTCCAAGGAGGGTATCCGCATCGTGCTGGAACTGAAAAAAGGATCCGATGTGGAACGGGTGAAGAATATTCTGTTTAAAAAGACCCGTCTGGAAGATACCTTCGGGGTCAATATGATTGCTATCGTGGATGGCCGTCCGACTCTGCTCAGTCTGAAATCGGTTCTTGAACATTTTGTTAATTTCCAGATTGAGATCAATCAGCGTAAATATACATGGATGCTTGAAGAAGAGCAGAAGAAAAAAGAAGTACAGGAGGGTCTGATTCAGGCGGTGGATATCATTGACCTGATTATCGAGATTATCCGGGGCAGTAAAACTCAGGCGCAGGCCAAGGCATGTCTGATGGGAGATCCTTCCGGAGTAACTTTCCGCCACAGAAACTCGGCGGCGGAGGCTGCCGGACTCTGCTTTACCGAAAGGCAGGCTCAGGCTATTCTTGATCTGCGTCTTTCCCGGCTGATTGGTCTGGAGATTGCGGCGCTGAATAAAGCTTATAAAGATACATGTACCAAAATCAAGCGTTATGAGAAGATTCTCGGCAGCAGGAAAATCATGCTCAGTACCATTAAGGAAGAACTCCGGAAAATTCAGGAGGAATTCGGACATGAACGCAGGACAGTGATTACATCTCTGGAAGAAGCACATGAGGTGAAAGAAGAAGTCAAAGTGGAAGACGTTCTGTTCCTGATGGATCGCTTCGGGTATGTGAAGACGGTGGAAGCGTCCGTACTGACGAAAAACAGTGAACAGCTTCAGGATTACCGGTATGCGTTCCTCTGCAAAAATGTGGGCAGAATTCAGCTTTTTACCAGGGCGGGCCGGATGCATCAGATCAAAGTGATGGATATCCCTTTTCAGAAACTCCGGGAAAAAGGAGTTCCCGTAGACAATATCAGCAATTATGATTCTTCAAAGGAAGAACTGATTTTTGTCTGTGCCTGTTCGGATCATCCGGAGCAGGAACTGATTTTTGCCACTGCCGGCGGCCTGATCAAGAAAACGTCTGCGGCAGAGTTCATAACCAGCACCAGAACGATAGCTGCTACAAAGCTGGGGAATGGCGATGAACTGATTTACGTGGATTATTATAATAAGAAACAAATGATTCTGCATACTGAAAAAGGCAGCTTTCTCCGGTTCTCATCGGAAGAACTGGGCAGCGGCAAACGAAATACACTGGGACAGAAAGGAATCGCTCTTGCAGAAGGGGATCGTGTCAACGAAGTATGGCAGGTCACCCCGGGAGAAGAGAATCAGATACAGACCGGCAAACAGACCATTGATCTGAAGCGGATCAGGCTTTCCGCAAGAGGCGGAAGGGGAATCAAACTTCGTCTGCAGCAATGACGGAAGCAGCAACAGAAGCAGCGATTTGACAGGCATTCCGACAGCCTTCAGATCGCTGCGGATTTTTTTGCCAAAATTTTTTATAATAAAAATACAAAATAGTGTTGACAAATAATTGGAGTGGTGGTATCTTTAATCATGTAAATGTTAGCACTCTTTTTAAGTGAGTGCTAACAAGCCTGAAACTGAAATAACGACACTGCATACTGAAGAAAGGATGGTGAAGGATGGAACTTGATCAGAGAAAACTGAAGATTTTGAATGCAATTATTCAGACTTATCAGGAAACCGGGGAACCGGTCGGATCCAGAACCATTTCCAAATTTACGGATCTGAATCTCAGTTCGGCAACAATCCGCAACGAGATGGCAGATCTGGAAGAGATGGGGCTAATCGTTCAGCCGCATACTTCAGCAGGCAGAATTCCTACCGATCTCGGCTATCGGTATTATGTGAATCAGCTGATTGAAGAAAAAGACCAGCAGGTGTCCGAGATGAAGGATTTCCTGATAGAACGGGTTGACCGCCTGGAGCTTCTGCTGAAGCAGATGGCAAAGATTCTGGCAGCCAATACCAATTATGCAACCATGATTACCGGGCCCAGCTATTCCAATACCAAGCTGAAATTTATACAGCTGTCCAGAATGTCGCAGGATAAGCTGCTTGTGGTAGTCGTTGTGGATGGCAATCTGGTGAAGAACTCCATTGTGGATCTGAAAGATGAGCTTTCTGATCAGGATGTTCTTTCACTGAACCTGCTTCTCAACAGCAGATTGAACGGACTTTCACTCAATGAGATCAATCTGGGTATCATTCACGAACTGGAAGTGCAGGCAGGGAATTACGGCAATGTGGTGAAAGCAGTCATTGATGCGGTGGCAGATGCCCTCAATGCGGACGGCGCCGATATGCAGATTTTTACCAGCGGAGCGACCAACTTTTTCAAATATCCGGAGCTTACCACCAGTTCAACGGCCAGCGATCTGATTCATACGTTTGAAGACAAGAAAGAACTGGAGGATCTGGTCAGAAAGGCAGCTCAGGATCTGCAGAGTGATGAAGGCGGAAACAGAGACAATATTCAGGTTTATATCGGCAATGAGATGCCCATGCAGACCATGAAAGACTGCAGCGTAGTAACAGCTAATTACGAATTAAAAGACGGTGTTAAAGGAACAATAGGTATTATCGGCCCGAAGCGGATGAATTACGAAAAGGTTCTTGATACGCTGAGAAATCTCACCGCTCAGCTGGGCATCATTTTTGATGAACCTGCCGGCGATGACGGTAATGATGGCGGAACCTGATAATCCACAGGATTATCAGATGACATATATTTAAGCAATACAGGTAAGAAAGGATGACCAATATGGCTGAAACAAATGCGGATGAAGTTCTGACTCAGGATGAAGCGAAAGAGCAGGACACCGTGGAAACGGAAGCAGCTGAAGAAGCAGTACAGCAGGAAGCTGATGAAGCGTCTTCGGAAGCAGCTGATACTGATCAGGATGAAAAAAAGGATAAAAAAGGTTTCTTCAAAAAGAAAAAAGATAAAAAAGATGAACAGATCGAAGAACTGAATGACCGGCTGAAACGCAATATGGCAGAGTTTGACAATTTCAGAAAACGCACTGAGAAAGAAAAGGCAGCCATGTTTGAGGTTGGAGCCAAAAGTGTAGTTGAGAAGATTCTGCCCGTTGTGGATAATTTTGAAAGAGGCCTGGCAACCGTGCCGGAAGAGGAAAAGGAAGCTCCTTTTGTACAGGGCATGGATAAAACATACAAACAGCTGATGAAGATGCTGGAAGATATGGAAGTGGTTCCCATCGAAGCGCTGGGACAGGAATTTGACCCGGCATTCCACAACGCCGTGATGCATGTGGATGATGAGAATGCAGGAGACAACGTGGTAGTGGAAGAATTCCAGAAGGGATATACCTACCGTGGCAATGTGGTAAGATTCAGTATGGTTAAGGTAGCCAACTGATCCGCATCTGTCACAGCAGTTTATTATAGGTAATGATCAATTTGTTAACAGGTGGCATTTAAGCCGTATATAAACAGGAGGAAATGATTATGAGTAAGATTATTGGTATTGACTTAGGTACAACAAACTCATGTGTAGCAGTTATGGAAGGTGGTAAACCGGTGGTTATCGCCAATGCAGAAGGTGTCAGAACAACTCCTTCCGTAGTAGCATTTGCTAAAAACGGCGAACGTCTTGTTGGTGAGCTGGCAAAACGTCAGGCAGTTACCAATGCGGAAAAAACAATCTCTTCTATCAAGAGACATATGGGTTCTGATTACAGAGTAACAATCGATGATAAAAAATATTCACCTCAGGAGATTTCAGCCATGATCCTGCAGAAACTGAAAGCAGATGCTGAAAGCTATCTGGGTGAGCCTGTAACCGAAGCTGTTATCACAGTTCCCGCATACTTCAACGATGCACAGAGACAGGCAACAAAAGACGCAGGCAAGATCGCCGGTCTGGAAGTAAAACGTATTATCAACGAGCCTACAGCAGCCGCTCTGGCTTACGGTCTTGATAACGAAAATGAACAGAAGATCATGGTATACGACCTTGGCGGCGGTACATTTGATGTATCCATCATTGAAATCGGCGACGGTGTTATCGAAGTATTATCCACAAACGGTGATACCTTCCTTGGTGGTGATGATTTTGATAACAAGCTGACCGATTACATGCTGGCTGAATTCAAACGCACCGAAGGTGTAGACCTTTCTACTGATAAGATGGCTCTGCAGAGACTGAAAGAAGCAGCTGAAAAAGCGAAAAAGGAATTATCTTCCGCAACCACAACCAACATCAACCTGCCTTTCATCACTGTAACCGCAGACGGTCCCAAACATCTGGATATGACCATTACCCGTGCAAAATTCAATGAACTGACCAACGATCTGGTTGAAAGAACAGCTATCCCTGTTCAGAATGCATTAAGAGATGCAGGCCTGACCGCTTCCGAGATTTCCAAAGTACTGCTGGTTGGCGGTTCTACACGTATCCCTGCTGTACAGGATAAGGTAAAACAGTTAACAGGCAAAGAACCCAATAAGAGTCTGAACCCCGATGAATGTGTTGCAATCGGTGCTTCCATTCAGGGTGGTAAGCTGGCCGGTGATGCAGGTGCCGGTGATATCCTTCTGCTGGATGTAACACCTCTGACCCTGTCCATCGAAACCATGGGCGGTATTGCTACAAAACTGATTGAAAGAAATACTACAATCCCTACAAAACACAGTCAGATTTTCTCTACTGCAGCTGATAATCAGACAGCTGTTGATATCAACGTCCTGCAGGGCGAAAGACAGTTTGCAAGAGACAATAAGAGC